>JAPDQV010000016.1:0-3704 GCA_034505495.1 candidate division KSB1 bacterium
AACGCTGGATGAGTATCGCAAATACATCGAAAAAGATGCCGCCCTGGAGCGGCGGTTCCAGCCGATTTTGGTACAGGAACCGAGCGTTCAGGACACCATCTCCATTCTGCGCGGTCTGAAGGAACGGTACGAAGTGCACCACGGTGTTCGCATTCAGGACAGCGCGATTGTGGCGGCTGCGACCCTTTCCGACCGCTACATTGCCGACCGCTTCCTGCCGGATAAAGCCATCGATTTAATCGACGAGGCCGCTTCACGGCTGCGCATCGAGATCGACAGCATGCCGGCTGAGCTGGACGAAGTGGAGCGCAAGTACAAACAGCTGGAAATCGAGCGCGAGGCGCTCAAGCGCGAAAAGGATGAAGCCTCGAAAAAGCGCTTGGAGGATTTGAACAAAGAGATCGCAGAGTTGGAAGAGACGCGTCGTGAGCTGCGCGCGCATTGGGAGCTTGAGCGGCAGACCATCTCGCAGATCCGCTCGCTCAAAGAACAGATCGAGACGGCGCGCAACGAGGCGGCAAAAGCCGAGCGCGAGGGCGACTTGGCGCGGGCTGCCGAGCTCAAATACGGGCGTCTGGTCGAACTGGACAAGCAGCTGCAGGAGCTGAACCGCAGGCTGCAGGAGATCCAAAAAGACCGCAAGATGCTCAAAGAAGAGGTCGATGAAGAAGACATTGCCGAAGTGGTTACCAAATGGACCGGCATCCCGGTCAACCGCATCCTGGAGGGTGAGCGGGAAAAGCTGGTGAAAATCGAGGAGAGAATCCATCAACGGATGGTCAATCAGGACGAGGCGGTCGAAGCGGTGGCCAACGCGGTGCGGCGGTCCCGCGCCGGTCTGCAGGACAGCTCACGACCGATCGGCTCTTTTATATTTCTGGGATCAACCGGCGTCGGCAAGACCGAGCTGGCGCGTTCTTTGGCCGAGGTGCTGTTCGACGATGAACATGCCATGATCCGCATCGACATGTCCGAGTACATGGAGCGGCACGCGGTGTCGCGGCTGATCGGTGCGCCGCCGGGTTATGTCGGCTATGAAGAGGGCGGTCAATTGACGGAAGCGGTTCGCCGCCGTCCCTATTCGGTGATTCTGCTCGATGAGATCGAAAAGGCACATCCGGAGGTGTTCAACATCCTCCTGCAGGTGCTCGACGACGGTCGGCTCACCGACAATAAGGGACGAACCGTCAATTTCAAGAACACGATCATCATCATGACCTCCAACATCGGCGCGCAGTACATCATGGAGCGTACGCAGAATCTGACCGAAGCGAACCGCGAGCGCATCCACGAAGAGATAACGCGCGAGGTCTTCGGCCTGCTGCGGCAGACGCTGAGGCCTGAATTTCTCAACCGCATCGACGACATCATCGTCTTCCATGCGCTGGGCAAGGAGGAAATACGGCAGATCGTCAAGCTGCAGATTCGGCATGTCGAAAAACTGCTGGCCGACAAGCAGCTGAAGCTTGAGTTGACGCCGGAAGCCGAAGAGTATCTCATCGAAAACGGCTACGATCCGGCATTCGGCGCGCGGCCGTTGAAGCGCCTGATTCAGAAAGCGGTCATCAACCCCTTGGCGCTCAAACTGTTGGAAGGCCGCTACCAGCCCGGCGATACGGTGCGGATCGTCAAAAGGGAAAATTCCCTTGATTTTGAGTGAAAAAAGGGATAGATTGGCCGCTCAAACGGGAACTTGATTTGGGGGGACAACGTTAAAGCGGCGTTAAAATTCAATGGAGGAAAAGGTCTATGAAAAAAGCCTTCGCCCTTTTCGGCGTGATGACGATTTGTGCGGGGATTGTATTGGTAAACTGCGGACAAAAGGTCAAGGTAACGGAAGAACAGCTGTACGCGAAGGTGCTGGACTTTCAGAACAAGCAGCAATGGCAGGATGTTGCCGCTTCCTATGAAACGCTGATCAAGAGCTTTCCCAAGTCGGCAAAAGCGGACGAGTACCTTTACAACCTCGGCATGGTCTATGCGAACAATTTGAAAGAGTATCGCAAAGCGGTCGAGGCTTGGAAAAAGTTGGTCAAGCAGCATCCGAACAGCCGACTGGTGATCAACACCAAATTCATGATCGGCTACTGCCTGGCCAACGACATCAAAGATCTGCCCAAGGCCAAGGAAGCGTATGAGCAGTTTCTGAAGGAATATCCCGAGCACGAGCTGGCGCCGTCCGTTCGTTGGGAGCTCGATCATTTGGGACAGGATATCAGCCAGATCGATCTGAAACTGGGCGAAGAGGAAGTTGCGGCGACCAAATGAGCCGCTTGCCCGCCGGAATCCTCATAGAACATCTGCTGCCGAAGGGCGGGGATTTCGCCCTGAGGCAGCCGACCCTCTTCATTGGTGAATAGAGTATGTTGAACAAGACGCTGCTGATTGCCGCCTTGTTTTGTTTGTCGAGTGTGCTTTTCGCTCAAGACAACCCTTCTGAAAGCGGTATTCGTCTCAAGACTACGGTCAGCGCTGCCGAGACTCCCCTCAATCGAACCGTCGAGTTGGTTTTGCAGCTGACGTGGTCCGGCGACTTGTCGCGATACGAAATCTCACCCTTTGACGATCCGCTCGTCACGAATCTCAAAGTGATCGGATCCGGCTCTTCCAATCGCGTCGCCGTCGAGGCCGGACAGCCGACTGCGGTACGGGAATACACCTATACCCTGCAGCCGCAATCGCTCGGCATGGCCTATGTCGAACCGATGATCATTCGCTATACGGACACCGGCAGCGGCGAGCAGTACTATCTATCCTCGAGCAGAATTCCGATCAAAGTCGTCGATCCCATCCGCGAGTCACTCTTGAAACGGCCGATTTTATGGCTGATTCTTTTTGGGGCTGCGGCCGTCATTGCGGCCGGTTTGCTTGTTCGGCGCCGATTTTTGAAGCGAAAGGAAATGCAGGCTCAGGAACCTGTCGTGACGGTTCGGCCCATCGAGGAGACGTATCTGGAAGAGCTGCGCGGATTGTTCGATCCGTCGGATTTCTCTTCAGACGGTTCTTCAATCGTCGAAAAGGGTTCGCGACTGCTGCGCCGTTATCTGCAGGAAAAGTATGAGGCGCCCGGCTTGGAGGCCACCACCTCGGAATTATGCGAATTTCTTTACGCCGGCGGATTCGATGAGCTGTTCATCAACAAAGTGCGTGAGTTTTTAACGAATGCGGATCTGATCAAATTCTCCGGGCGAACGATCGACCGCAACGAAGCCGTGACCCTGCTCGGCGCCGTTGAGGCTGTCCTGCAGTCCGGTCTGCGCGGCGAACCTCACCGTTCCGCCTAACCGATTCCCAAAGGATTTTATAGCAAACAGTGGAGGTCATACGACTCATGACAGTCGATATCCAGGCGATTAACGCCAAAATCGAACGGGAGAGCGCCTTTGTCGAAAAGATCACGAGCCAAGTTTCGAAGGTGATCGTCGGACAGCGCTACATGATCGAGCGGCTGCTGATCGGTCTGCTTTCGGACGGTCACATCCTGCTCGAGGGCGTCCCCGGTCTGGCCAAGACTATGGCCGTAAAAACGCTTTCCGCCGCCATTCGCACCAAGTTCCAGCGTATTCAGTTTACACCCGATCTATTGCCCGCCGACATTATGGGCACCACCATTTACGAACAAAAGACCGGCACGTTTTCTGTAAAAAAGGGACCGGTGTTCTGCAACCTGCTGCTGGCCGATGAAATCAACCGTTCGCCGGCCA
>JAPDQV010000016.1:3714-17138 GCA_034505495.1 candidate division KSB1 bacterium
GTCCGCCTTGCTGGAGGCAATGCAGGAACGGCAGGTAACCATCGGCGATCAGACCTTTCGGTTGCCGGAACCGTTTCTGGTCTTAGCGACGCAGAACCCCATCGAGCAGGAAGGTACTTATCCTCTGCCCGAGGCGCAGGTGGACCGTTTCATGCTCAAGCTGTCGATCGGCTATCCATCCCGCGAAGAAGAATTGGAAATTATGCGCCGCATGACGCGGCTGGAGACGCCAACTGCGGAACCGGTCGTCACGCCGGAAGAAATTGTCGCCGCCAAGAAAGCGGTGCACGAAGTCTATATCGACCCGAAAATCGAAAACTATATCGTCGACATTGTATTTGCGACGCGCAAGCCTTCTCAGTATGGGCTGAACGAATTGGACGAGTTGATCGCCTACGGCGCTTCGCCGCGCGCCTCGATCTATATGAGCATGGCCTCGAGGGCGCACGCCTTTTTGCGCCGCCGCGGCTTTGTGACGCCCGAGGATGTGCGCTCCATTGCGCTGGACGTTCTCCGTCACCGCGTCATCCTCACCTACGAGGCCGAAGCCGAAGAGATCACTGCCGAAGAGGTGGTGAGGCGCATCATCAACAAGATCGAGGTGCCGTGAGAAAAAAATCTATCGACGGGAAACATTTAAAGCCAAAGTCGGAGAGGCTGACCGCTTGGTACCCAAAGAAGTACTCAAAAAGGTCAAACGCATCGAAATCACCACCCGCAGCCTGGTGAACGACGTCTTTTCGGGCGAATACCACTCGGTGTTCAAGGGCCGCGGGATGGAGTTTGCCGAGGTGCGCGAATATCAGATCGGCGACGACATTCGGACGATCGATTGGAACGTCACGGCGCGTCAGGGCAGGCCTTACGTCAAAGTGTTCGACGAGGAGCGCGAACTCACCGTGATGCTGCTGGTGGACGTCAGCTCTTCCGGCGAGTTCGGCACGGTGCGGCAGATGAAAGGCGAGATTGCCGCAGAGATCTGCGCCCTGTTGGCGTTTTCCGCGATCAAGAACAACGACAAGGTCGGACTGATCATTTTCTCCGATCAGGTCGAAAAGTTCGTACCGCCGCGGAAAGGCAAGTCGCATGTGCTCCGTGTCATTCGCGAAATTCTCTATCACAAGCCGCAGGGCACGCAGACGAATATTGCCGCCGCTCTCGAGTTCCTCTCGCGTGTGGCGCGCCGTCGGTCGGTGGTTTTTTTGGTTTCCGATTTTATCAGCTCGGGTTATGAAAAAGCGCTGCAGATTGCCAACAAGCGGCACGATCTGGTGGCCGTCACCATCACCGACCCGCGCGAGATCGATATGCCCGATGTGGGCATCCTCGAATTGGAAGACGCCGAGACCGGCGAAATTCTTTTGCTCGACACTTCCAGCCTGGAAGTGAGGCGGGAATTTGCTCAGCGCACGAGCGAATGGTCGGAGCAGCGGGAAAAGCTCTTTCGCACCTTGGCGGTCGATTCTATCGACATCCGTACCGATCAACCCTACATCGAACCGCTGATCCGCTTTTTCCGTATGCGCGCCAAGCGGTTCCGTTGAGACATAATCGGAGGTAGTCACCCAATGAAAAAGTTCCTTGTGTTGAGTTTTGTTTTTGCAGCAATGCTGCTTTCCGGATGCGGAGGAGGAAAACAGACGGTCAATCCCGACAAGCTGCGCGAATATGCGGGCGAGTTGGTCAACCGCGGCCTCTATCGACAAGCGGCGGCGGCTTATGAGGAGTACTTGCAGAGCGGCAAGATCGATGACAAAGAACGCGCCAACGTCAATTACATCATCGCCAATCTCTATTTCGACCGCATCAAGGATTACGAGGAAGCGCTCGCTTATTATCTCAAAATCAAGCACTTTTTCCCGGAAGCCGGTTTGATGAGCGAGGTCAACAAGCGAATTGTCGCCTGCCTCGAACGGTTGGATCGGCCGACTGATGCCCAGCAGGCTTTGAGCGAGACGGTGCAGCTCAAGCCGGACACCGTTCCCACCAAGCGGCCCGGTGAGGTAGTAGCCGAAATCGGCGGCCGACAAATCACCCAGGGAGACCTGGATTATGAAATCAGCAAGCTGCCGCCGAGCGTGCGCAATCAGATCACGACGCCCGAGCAAAAGCGCGACTTTTTGCGCGAATATGTGGCGACGGAGCTGCTGTATGATACCGCCCTGCGCGCCGGCCTCGACAAAGACCCTGAAGTCGTGGAAGGAACGTTCCAGGCGAAAAAGGCGTTGATGGTACAAAAACTACTGCAGGACCGAATTGCAGGCAAAGTGCAGATCGAGCCGAGCGATGTAGAGCTCTATTATCAGGCACATAAAGACAAGTATGTGGAAAAGGACGCCGAGGGCAATATAGTTCGGCAAAAGACTCTGGATGAGGTTCGGGCGGAAGTTCAACAAGAGCTTTTGCGCTCGAAATATCAGAGCGCCTATCAGGGATTGATCGAAAAGATGATCATTGCCGAAGGCGCCAAGTTTTACGAGAACCGAGTCAGGTGACGATTGAACGGAACGGCCGGCGAATGAAAGGCGTAATCAAGAAAACTGCACTTTTTTTTCTGATCGGGTTTGCGTCTTTTGAAAGCAACGCGGCGGCGGATGAAATTACCGCCGAATCGACGGTCGACCGCAGCCGGATGCTGATCGGCGACGTCATTACCTATACGGTGCGGGTGGTTTATGACCCTGCAATCGAAATCCAGATGCCCGCTTTGGGCGCCAATCTGGGCGCTTTCGAGATCCGCAGTTATGAAGTGCTGAAGCCGAAAAAGGAAAAAGGAAAAAAAGTCGAAGCGGTCGTCTTTCACCTTTCGACTTTTGAAACCGGCGAATTCGAGATTCAACCGTTCGAAGTCGCCTATCGCAGCAAAATCGATACGACTTGGAAAAGGATCGCCACTCAGCCGCTGCAGATCGTCGTGGAAAGCCTTAATCCGGACGAAAAGGGCGACATTCGCGACATCAAGCCGCCGATCACGCCGCCCTACAACTATCGTGCGTTGTTCGCCTGGATTGCCGCTTCGCTGGCGGCATTGGCGCTGGTCGGCGCCGCGGTTTATATCATCCGGCGGCGGCAGCAGGGATTGCCGCTTTTGCCGCGCCGCGCCAAACTGCCGTCACCGGTGCACGAGGTGGCGCTCAAAGCACTTGATGAGCTCGTGAATTCGGATCTGCTTGCCAAAGGCGAAATCAAAGAATATTACAGCCGGCTGTCCGACATCATTCGCCGTTACGTTGACGGCCGCTATGCGATCTATGCCATGGAGATGACCACCACCCAACTCCTCGAAGCCATGCGCGAAGCCGGTTTGGCCGAAGAGCTGGTGGAAATGATGCAGAGTTTCCTGCAGCCCTGCGATTGGGTCAAGTTTGCCAAATATCTTCCGAGCGAAGAGGAACATCGTCGGACGACCGAACTGGCCTATCGGTTCGTCAACGAGACCAAGCTGGTTCTGACAGAGGAACCCAATGAATCTACAGCTAACGAGAAAGCAGCGGTTCCGGTGACGGAGCAGTCCTTGGAGGGCGGCGATGTTTAGATTTGCGAGCCCTTATTTCCTTCTGCTTCTTCTGGTTTTGCCGGGCATGGTCTATTATTATGTCCGCAGCCTGAAGCGGCGCAGAGTACAGGCGACGCTGCGCTATTCGACCCTTGGTGTCGTCAAGAGCGTGACGCCTTCGAAAAAGGCTCTCTATCGTCCCTTCTTGTTTGTGCTGCGGCTGATTGCCGTGGCCGCCGTGATCATTGCTCTGGCGCGGCCGCAGTCCGGCTCCAAAGAGTCCGAGGTGACGACCGAGGGCATCGACATCATGCTGGCGTTGGACATTTCCAGCAGCATGCTGGCCGAAGATTTCAAGCCGCACAATCGCATCGAGGCGGCCAAACAGGTAGCGGCCGAGTTTATCAAAGGCCGGAAGAACGACCGCATCGGGCTGATCATTTTCTCGGCGCAAAGCTTTACCCAGTGTCCGCTGACGCTCGATTACGGCGTTCTGTTGCGGTTTCTGCAGGAAGTCCACACCGGCATGATCGAAGACGGTACGGCCATCGGCTTGGCCATAGGCAATTGCGTCAAGCGGCTCAAAGATTCCAAGGCAAAGAGCAAAGTGGTGATCCTGCTGACGGACGGCCAGAACAACCGCGGCGAATTGGATCCGATCACTGCGGCGCGGCTGGCCAAAGCGTTCAACATTCGCATCTACACCATCGGCGCCGGTACGCGGGGACAGGCGCTCTATCCGGTCGACGATCCTATTTTCGGCCGCCGCTATGTGAGCATGCCGGTTCAGATCGACGAGGAGCTGCTGCAGCGCATCGCCAAGATCACCGGCGGCAAGTACTTTCGGGCAACGGATACCGAAGCGCTGAAACAGATCTATGCCGAAATCGGCGAAATGGAAAAAACCAAGATCGAGGTCAAAGAATACACCGTATATCGCGAGCTCTTTATTCCTTGGCTGTTGCTGGCCTTGGCGGCTTTGACTGCAGAAATCGTGCTTGCGAATACGGTTTTCCGCAAGATTCCTTAAAGAGTGACGGATCTATGCTTCGCTTTGCGGCACCACATTTTTTCATTCTGTTATGGCTGATTCCCGGGCTGATTATTTTTTACATTGCGGCTCTACGGGCAAAGAAACGGGCCATGGAGCGGTTCGGGAACTTGACATTGGTGCAAAAGCTCGCCGGCCGCAGCCGTCAGACCGACAAATTTACGATCCTTTTGATCGCCATTTTGGTGATGATTTTCGCCTTGGCGCGGCCGCAGATCGGCACCAAGATTGAAGAGGTCAAGCGGGAGGGGGTCGATATCATCGTCGCCATCGATGTCTCGCACTCGATGTTGGCGCGCGATGTACAGCCGAGCCGTCTGCAAAAGGCAAAACACGAAGTGGAGACATTCATGAACCGACTGCGGGGCGACCGCATCGGACTGATTGCCTTTTCGGGCGTGGCTTTCGTGCAGTGCCCATTGACCCTGGATTACGGCGCCGCCAAGATGTTTCTCGATGTGATCGATACGGATTTGATTCCTGTTCCCGGCACGGCCATAGGGAAGGCTATCCAAAAGGCGATCGAAACCTTTGATCAGCGCGAACGCAAGCACAAAGTGTTGGTGCTGATCACCGATGGTGAAGATCACGAAGGCGACGTGATGAAGGTGGTTGCGGAAGCCGAGCGGCAGGGGATCGTCATCTATTGCGTCGGCGTCGGTACGCCGCGCGGCGAGCCGATACCGCTTTCCGACATGCCGGGCGCCTTTAAAAAGGACCGCAAGGGCGAAGTGGTGCTCAGCCGCCTGGACGAGGTGACGTTAGAAAAGATCGCCCTGCAGACCGGCGGCAAATATTACCGCGCCAGCACGGCCGAAGACGAACTGGAAAAGATCTATGACGAGATCGCCAAAATGGAGAAAAAAGAGCTCGGCTCTCTCCAATTCACGCAATTCGAAGATCGATTTCAATACCTATTGGCCGTCGTTTTGCTTTTGTTGTTGATCGAATTCGTGCTGCCGGAACGCAAAACGGAGAGACAGGAATGGCGCGGCCGATTCTTCTAAGGGTTGGCAAGATGAAGGCAAGGATCTTTTGGCTGCTGTTGGCTGCCTTGGTTCCGCTGCAGGGACAGACCCTGCGGGGCAAGATTATTCAGGGCAACCGGCATTACGAAGCCGGCCGCTACGATGAGGCGCTGAACAAATATCGCGACGCCCAAACCAAAGATCCGGAATCGGACATTCTGCGCTTCAACATGGGCGCGGCGAATTATCAAAAAAAGAACTATCAAGAGGCGTTGGAAGAGTTTCAAAACGCCCTCAAAACCAAGGATGTATCGCTGCAGGCTCAGGCCTACTACAACCTCGGCAACACGCTGTTTCGGATGAACAAGCTGCTCGAGAGCGTTTTGGCCTATCAGGAGGCGCTCAAGCTGAATCCGAACGATCAGGATGCCAAGTACAACTTGGAATACGTCCGCCGCCTGCTCAAGGATCAGGCAAACCGCAATCAGCAGCAGCAACAGCAGCAACAGCAACAACAACAGCAGCAGCAACAACAGCAGCAAAATCAGCAGGAGCAGCAGCAACAGGAGCAGAAACAGCAGGAGCAACAGCCGCAATCGCAGGACGACCAACAGCAGGAACAACAGCAGGAGCAGATGCAGCAGCAGCCGGCTTCCGAAGACGATATTTCGAAAGAAGATGCCGAGCGTATTCTCCAGGCGCTGAAAGAGAATCAGGACAATTTAAAGGATGCGCGGCGGCAAAAGTTCAGCGGTGACGTGCGCGTTTTAAAAGATTGGTAAATCAATTTGAAAGACTATGAAACGAATCCATTGGATTTTCAATAGTCTGCTTTTTCTCGCGGCAGCGGCCATCGTTCAGGCCGAACCGCTGACAGTGACGACTACGGTCAGCCGAAACCCTGCCTCGCTCAATGAGCAGGTCATCTTTACCATCGAGCTGTCGGGCGACGGCGCCGCCAAAGTCGATCGGCCCGAGCTGCCGGACATGGGCGGCTATTTGACCTTTTTAGGATCCGGCGGTACGTCTCAAAACATCACCTTTATCAACGGCAGGATGTCGGCTTCCAAATCATACTCTTTCTATTATCTGGCGACCAAGGTGGGTTCCTTTACCATTCCGCCGGTCAAGGTGGTGTACGACAATCAGACCTACGAATCCAAGCCGATTAACATGACGATTGTGCAGGGCGCGGCGCCGCAGGCTGTGCCCCCGGCGGCCTCTGCGGCCGACCGTGCTCCGGCCGCCGCCGGTGAGGATTTGTATCTGCGCACGATCGTCAGCAAAAAGCGCGTTTATCAGAATGAGCCGGTGTTCGTCACCTTCCGCATCTATGCGGCCGTCTCGGTCGGCGGTTATTCGATCGTTTCGCCGCCGGAGACGTCCGGATTTTGGGTCGAAGAAATCGAGGCGCCGCAGCAGCCGCAGGTGAACGAAGAGGTCATCAACGGCAAGCGCTACGTTTATGCCGACATCAAAAAGATTGCCGTGTTTCCCACCTCTGCGGGCGAAAAGACCATTGGTCCGATGACGCTGCAGTGCGAAGTCCGTGTCCAGGGGCGGCGCAGCCGCGATCCCTTTGACATGTTTTTCAATGACCCGTTTTTCAGCCGCACCGTGACGCAAACTATAGCGTCACCCGCGGTGACCATCGACGTAATGCCGCTTCCTGAGGCCGGCAAGCCTGCCGAGTTTACCGGCGCTGTCGGCAAGTATCAGCTCAAGGCCGAGCTCGATCGCACCGAGATAACCACCGACGACGCCCTGACGCTCAAAGTTACCGTCAGCGGCAGCGGCAATATCCGCATGATCAGCGAACCCAAGGTGCAGATTCCGCCGGAATTTCAGTTTTATGCGCCGAACGTTTCGGAAAACATTTCACGCCGACCGGGCGCCGTTTCCGGCAGCAAGACCTTTGAATACGTGTTGGTGCCGCGCTTTGTCGGCACGCAGCGCATTCCGCCGGTTGTATTTGCCTATTTCAATCCGGAGAGCGGTTCCTACCAGCGGCTGACGACGCCGGAACTGACCGTACATGTTGCCAAAGGTCAGCGCGCAGTTTTGGCCGGCGGCTCGGGTTTGACAAAGGAAGAGGTCAAATACATCGGCCAGGATATTCGTTACATCAGGACGGAACCGGGAAAATGGCGGCGGATTGGGGTTAAGCCTTATCGGACGACCGGGTTTTTTATGGGCTTGATCTTGCCTGTCCTTGCTTTCGGCATGGCTTTCCTCTATCGGCGAAATCAGGAAAAGCTGAGCAGCAACATCGCACTGGCGCGCAGTCGGCGCGCGAATGCAGCGGCGATGCGGCGTTTGAGCAAAGCCAAATCTTTTCTGGCCGTGCAGCAGCAGAAACAGTTTTTTGCTGAAATTGCCGAGGCTTTAAACAACTTTGCCGCCGATAAATTGAATTTGGAAAAGGCCGACTTGATCAGCACCGATTTGGAACAGGCTTTTCGCAGCCGCGGCGTGGACGAAGCATTGATTCGCGACTTTTTCGCGCTGCTGCAGACCTGCGATTATCAGCGTTTTGCCCCCTCCACCGCAACGATCGACGATATGGAGCGGGTCTATCAATCGGCAAAAGAGGTTCTCATTAAACTGGAAAAAGTTTTGTGATATGAAGGCAACAAGCTGGATTTGGGTGCTTTTGCTTTCCACCGGCTTACGGGCAGAGTCGGTTGATCTGCTTTTTAACCGCGGCGTGCAGGCGTACGAGCGCGGCGATTACCGCGAGGCCGCCCAATGGTTCGAAGAGGCAGCCCGACAAGGATTGGCGAGTCCTGCCTTGTATTATAATCTTGGCAACGCCTATTTCAAGCTGGAAGACATCGGTCGAGCTGTCCTCAACTATGAACGGGCAAAACAATTGGCGCCGCGGGACGAAGACGTCCTTTTCAATCTCGGCGTGGCACAGCTGCGGGTGGCGGACAAGATTGCGTCGCCGGAATTCGACGTGATTTACAAGACTTTTAACGGCGTCAAAACGGCGCTGACCCTTCCCCAGTGGATGCATATGACGCTCGCATTATACGTATTACTCTTTGTATTTTTGATCGCTCTTTACCTCGATCGAAAAAAGTTTGCTTTTGTTCGCCTTCTGATTCGGCCGACGGCTGCGCTGCTGCTTGTCGCGGCGCTGTTTTTTGTCCTCAACGTTCGCGATGATCTGACGATTCAGGAGGCAATCGTTCTTTCGCCGAGCGTCGATGTGCGCAGCGGGCCCCAGCGCGACGCCACGGAGGTTTTCACTCTGCATGCCGGCGTCAAGGTGCGCGTCTTGGATCGGTCCGCCGGCTTTTTGCGCATTCGCCTGACGGACGGCAAAGACGGCTGGATACCGGCCGATGCTTTGGAACTCATTTGATTGGACAACCATGGAGCGGCGATTCGACCGTTCCACCCCATGGCCTTTCGTCGCAAAAAATATGACGCCGCTTATCGTCTGACGCTGCGTTGGTCTCTGGTCATCGCCCTATCTCTTGTTATTGCCTTTCTGCATATCCTGCCGAAACGATTTGCCGCGGTGCCGCAGCCGATCAAACCCGTCGTCTTTGAATTCACTGTGGAAGAAATTCCGGTCACCCATCAAAGCGGACGACGGGCTGCGCGTCCCGTCGCACCCTCGATCCCCATTCCAACCGAAGAACCAGATTTGCCGCAGGATGCGGCGCTGATCGGCAACACGTTCGATTTCGGCGCCGGGCTTGAACAAGGACGACCGCAGACGGCCAAACAGGACACCATTCCCCCGCGGCCTTTGGTACAAGTATTGCCGGAATACAGCAAAGAGCTGCAGAAAATGCGGGTGCAGGGGAACGTGCGCCTGCTTCTTCTCATTAATGAGCGCGGCCGTGTGGAGCACGCCGTTGTGTTGGAAAACACGACCGGCAGTCGCGACTGCGAAACGGCGGCAATCGAGGCGGCGCAAAAGAGCACGTTTGCCCCTGCGACGGTCAATGGCACGCCGGTTGCAATGTGGCTTGCTTCGACTTTTTCTTTTCAGCCGGACGACAAGCGTCGTTAAGGACAACTGAAAAAACTTTTCGTAAACAATGAGATTTTCCTATCGTCTAAGATTCGGAAAAAGGAAAAAGCCTGAATCCGACAATCGGTCGTCGGAGGGCGGCTCTGACATGTGGAGGAGTTGAACATGTTACGATGGAAAAAAATCATGGGATTGATGCTGTTGAGCATAGCGCTGCTTTCCTTGAACGGATGCTATACGCAGCTCAGCTCGCAGCGCGTACGGTCCGATGTGTATGATGATGAGTACTATGCCGAGGAGGAGACGCGGGATGAGCCTTATTGGGATGTGGAAGAGCAGCGCCAACCCAAGTCGAAGGAGACGGTCGTTTACCATCACTATGATCATGACGTCTATGTGTACGGTTATGCGCCGGTGGTTCTGAACGCCTGGTGGTACGATCCTTATTGGTATTATACCTCCGACTGGTGGTGGCGTGAATGGCGCTATTATGACCCGTGGGTCGGCTTTTACGCCTATTGGGGCGATCCCGTGTTTTATATGAGTTATCGCGTCTATGGAGGCTGGGGATGGTTCAGGCCTTATTATGTGTATTACGCCGGACCGGTCATTTATCCCGTTTATGTCGGCGGCGGCACGGTTGTAGTAAATGAACCTCGGCCGTTCGGCAGGCGCTCTATCGTTCAGAATGTGCCCACGCGTCGCACCGTAATGACGGCTGCGGGCCCGAGCTACGTCACGCCGCGTACTCGCAGCTCCGACTCCCGCGATGCAGCCAGGACTACGGTGCGGGCAGCCTCGAGCTCACAGTCGGGCAGAACGCGCGGTACGGCGATTTCATCGCCGACGCGTCGAGAAACAGTAACCCCGCGCTCCGCTCCGACCCGCACTCGGGAAGCCGTCGGCGTGCGTCAGCGCACGACCGAAGGGACCGTGCGCGGCACGACTCCTGGTTCGCGCACTGGTAGAGAAGGTAGAGAAATGCCGCAGTCGACCGGCACGCGAGTTCGCGAACGCTCGACCACAGACCAGCCGAGAGAACCTGCTTCCGAGCAGAGACCGGCAACAACCCGTACGCGAACCGTGACCAATCGAACGCGTGAGAGCGATTCGCCCGCGCGTTCTTCCGCCAACACGCGGCCGAGCTACACGCCTTCCTCGCGTCGCGAATCCGGCTCCTCGAGCTCGCCGTCGATCAATCGGTCGAGCGGCAGTTCAAGCAGTCGGCCATCTTCCGCCGGCTCTTCGGGAAGTTCCGGTTCTTCCGGAACCGGTTCTTCCGGAAGCAGCAACTCGGGCTCCAATCGTTCGAGCTCGAGTTCCTCCGGCAGCGGCAGAAGCAGAAGATAATTCCATCTACAAGTTCAGGAGATAACGAGCATGAAGACACACCGCAGCATCTTACTCTTAACAGCGGCAATTTTTGCGGCCGCGTCACTTGCGGCCCAGGAAGAGATCTTTTTTATCGGTCAGGAATTGGGCGTGGGCTCGCGCGCCATGGGCATGGGCGGCGCCTATGTGGGCCTTGCCGATGACTATTCGGCCATCTATTGGAACCCGGCAGGACTGGCGCAGATCAACCGCATGGAATTGAACATCGGCTTTTCGCACAACAAAGTGGTCAACACGGCGGACTTTATCGGGGTGCGCACAAAAGCCGAAGATACCTTTACACGCTTGAACTCGCTCGGATTGACGATTCCGGTACCCACTTACCAGGGTTCGCTGGTGTTCGCCTTCGGGTATAATAAGGTAAAGGACTTTGACAATCGTTTCGAGATCGAAGGCTACAACGAAAAGTGGGCTGCCTATCCCGATTATTTTTACCAAACCGCAGAGGATTGGCAATATACTACGGTGGAGAACAATCTCTATCAACAGCAGTCGATCATCGAAAAAGGCTCCCTCAACCACTTTTCCTTTGCGGGCGCCGTCGAGGTGCAGAAAAACCTTTTCCTGGGCGCAACCATCAATTTGATCGGCGGCAAAGACGATTATGCGATGGATTTCACCGAGAGTGATATCTACAACCTCCATAATGTCTATCAAGAGTACGACGCCGACAGCCTGGAAAACATCTCTGATTTGGATTATTGGAACTATCGGCAAAGTATCGTTTCGGATTTCAGCGCCGTCAATTTCAAGATCGGCGGTCTTTACCGATTCGGAAGAGCGTTGCGCCTTGGCGCCGCGGTCAAAACGCCGACGACGTATCGCATCAAAGAAACGTGGGCGGATTCCTGGGATGAATACTATGACAGCGGCGAGTCCTTCAGCGTCGAAGAACAGAGCGGCAGCACGCAATACAAAATCCGCACGCCTTACAGCTTTTCGTTCGGCGGTTCCTTCAAATTTCTGAACTTTTTGGTCAGCGCCGCAGCGGATTTCGAAGACTGGTCGCAGGCCGAGTTTCTCACCAATCCGCCGGTTGCCGGGCAGACCAAGAACCAGGTCAATGCCCGCATTCAAAAGGATTTCAAATCGATTACCCGTTATCGCCTGGGCGCCGAGATGTATATCCCCATAGTTCGCGCCCGCATTCGGGCCGGATACTTTGAGGATCCCTCGCCGTATCGTTACACCGACATTCGGCCTGATAAAAAGTTTTTGACTGCCGGCGCCGGTCTTATGCTGGGACGACAGGCCATGGTCGAGCTTTCGCTGCAGCACGGCATGTGGCAGCGAAAGACGATCGATGACTTGACGCAGTCGCCGGCAAAAGAAGATATTACATTCGACAAAGTCGTCGGAACTCTATCGATTAGGTTCTAGTTTTATTGCGAACTCGACTTTTACTCTGTTTATTGCTTCTTGCGGCGACTCTGGCCTGCGGCAATCGCGGCCGCTTTCGGCCGGCCAGAGTCGCCGGCGACCGAGAGCTGGATTATCCCCTGGAGGCGCAACTGGCGCGCATCGAGGGGGAGGTAAGCCTCTCTGTTTTTGTCAATCGCGAGGGAAAGCCCGAAGATATTAAAATCCTCCAATCTTCCGGTTCGGACATTCTCGACAGCGCCGCCTTCCGTTATATCCGCAACCTGAACTTTGTCCCCGCCCTTCTGAACGACAAGCCGGTCGATTCGTGGACCCGGTTGATTCTGCGCTACAAGCTCACCGACGTAGCCTTTGAAGAGGCGCGCTGGGTGAATGAGGTGCTGGGGTTTCAATCGGCAGCCAAGTTTGCGGCAAATTCTGAGGAACGCGATGAAGCGCTGCGCAAGCTGTATATTCGCTATATCGGATTGGTTACCTATGTGGAAAAGTATCCGCGCATATCCATCAATGATGCCGTCCGCAAAGTTTGCCTGCGCGAGACGAATGACTACTGGGAACCGCTGCGTCAAGTGGTGCCCATGACCTTTGCTGTTTTCGATGATTTTCTGCGTCGCTATCCGGGTTCCGCTTTAAGCGCAAAAGTCAAAGAGGACCTGATCCGCCAACTTAGTCTGGCGGAGGCGGAAATTAGGGTGGCGGCATTGAGCTCAGCCAAGTCGGCTCGAAATGCACCGGCTTTGATCGCTTTGATCGAAAAGCGGTTGGACGAATTGAGCAATACGCGATAGAAATGGTTTGTTTGGGGAATTCTCTGCATCTCGACGACATTGCCGTATCATGGTGCTGAAACCGGTAGCAAAGAAAGGAATCGATGGTGAAAAAACAAATTGTCATTCTCCTTTGTCTGGCAGCAGCCTTGCCCTTGTTTGCCCAAAAGCGCGGATCGTCTGAACTCGGCGGCGGAATTTCCTTTTGGGCTAAAACGGTCGCCGATTCTTCCGTCAGCAATCTGGACTTGCTGGGACTTTACAGCTATTATTTCAACCGCAAAGTGATCCTCGAACTGCTGCCCAGCGTTACGCTCAATTTTAAAGAGAGCGTGATGGACGTCAACGGCCTGGCGGTTGTCGGACTATCCTACAAGCT
>JAPDQV010000016.1:17170-46671 GCA_034505495.1 candidate division KSB1 bacterium
ATCGACCGCGAAGACGCCACGCAATATCTGCGAAAATTTGAACGAAGCACCGGCGCCATCTTTGCATTTGCCGGCGGCGGCATGTGGCTCGAAAGCGGTGTTCCCAAACAGCCGATCGGCGCGATTCTTCCGGCGGAAAAAAAGACCTACAGCAGTGCTGCTCTTTCAGCAGGAATTGTGACCCGCTCCATGCTGGGGTCGTTAACCAACCTGCGCACCGGCTTTCAATATGTTTATCTTTTTCCATCCGCGCCATACGCCGAAAGCGGTCGATCCATGTTTTCAGTTTCCGTGATGTTCAGCGTCATCAGCCGCTTGTAAGAAAAACGCCATTCTTGTTGACTTTATAGCCTTTTTGGCGTACATTTTTGCAAATCATCATATTGCTCGAGGCAAAGATGAGCGAATGCAGGTACGCCATACGGACAGCAGCCTTTTTGCTGATGGTTTGGGCTTTGTCCGCAAATGCCCAGATCGGATATCGAGAGCTGTCGAACAGTCGAACCGCCATTATTCGTGAGGAAAGCTACTTTACCAAACCGCTGCGGCTTGTGGATGCGCCCACTGCCGGTATTCTGCGGCCGGGGGATTTCCGAGCGGACGTCAGGATCTATCAACGCGGCGGCATGGTGGCCGGACTTTCGGCAGGCGTGTCGAATCGCGTGATGTTCGGCGTCTTTTTCGGCGGCACCAACATCATCGGCGACTCTCAGCAGATCCAATGGAATTCCGTCCCCGGCATTCATCTCAACTATCGCATTATCGAAGAAAGCCTGCGTATGCCTGCGGTCACCATCGGTTTCGACTCGCAGGGAATGGGGCCGTATTACTCGGAAAAAACGGTCAAATATCCGCAAATCAATGCGGCGCCCAACGATTCGCTGAACCGCTATGATTTCAAATCCCGCGGCTTTTTTCTGGTCGTGTCGAAAGGATACTCTTCTTTGATCGCCACGGGCCTGCATGCCGGCATCAGCTACAGCCTGGAAAAAGGCGGCGCAACCAAGCGGCTGCCGACCTTTTACATGGCTACGAATGCCCACATTTCCCGCGATCTGGCGCTGCTGTTCGAATACGATTTTGCCGTCAATGATCCGCAGTGGTATTCACGCGGTATTTTGAATTTCGGGCTGCGCTGGGCCTTCAGCAGCAACATTTTCTTCGACTTTGACCTGCAGAATCTGCTCGGGAAAAAAGAAGGCAAGAGCGATGTGCGTCGCGTGATCAACATTTCATACTACGGCAGCGTGCTGAAATGAAAAGAAATCTTATCTTTGTCTCTCTTTTTATCTTTATCTGGATTTACGGCTGTTATACCACCCTTGTCCATCCGCCGCTGGCCGAATGGGACGGCGATCGGCCGTCTGTTCGCGACGATTGCTCGTCCTGCCACGAACAGGCCTATGCCCGGCGGGTCATCCTTCCGGCTGCTGCCGAAACGGACGAAGACTGGCTTTTTTACACCGCCGAGCCTTGGTGGCAGGACGAGGTGCAGGGCGTTTCTGCCGCTTCGGATTATGTGGAGCCGACCGGGCCGCGAAGCAGCATCGGCACGCCCCTTCCTGAGGCAGTACCGACGGTGCCGATCGTCCAGCCGACCGTTGTACCGTTGGGGAAAAGCTCCGCCGAGCAACCTGCCGCACAACCGGCTGATGAACCCGATACACGCCGCACCTTCCAACGTCGCAGCGACGCAACTTCAGAGGAAACGGAACGATCAGGGGATTCTTCCCGCTCGCGAAGAAAAGATTAAAGCGCACATAAATTGGTGGGGGAAACATGTTACAGAACCTTCAGCCTGGGGAGGAGCTCACCGATTTTTTTATCCTTCGCCGGAAAGAACTGCGCTCCAGCCGCGATTCCAATGAACAGTACTGGGCGCTGGAGCTGGGCAATGCTTGGGGCCGCATTTTCGGCTCGCTGTGGGGCGATCGTAAGGCCTTTGCAGCCGCCGTTGCCGAAGGCGACATCGTCAAGGTCCGCGCCAAAGTGATTGAATGGAAGGGCAGGCCGTACCTCGATATCGAACAGTTGCGCAAGGCAAAGGACGAAGAGGGCGTCGCTTATGCGCAGCTGATTCCGCGCAGTGAAGGCGTGCAGGACTTGTCGGCGAAGCTCAGACGGCGAATCGAAACGATGGAAAACCCGCATCTTCGCCTGCTGCTGCAGCGGGTGCTTGACGACGCTCGGATCCAGGGACGAATCGAGCAGGCGCCGGCCGGCAAGCTGTGGCATCACTGCCGCCTCGGCGGCCTGCTGGAGCATACCCTGCAAGTGCTGCGGGCTGTCGAAGCTCTTGCTCCTCTCTATGCGCATGTCGATCGCGAACTGCTTATCGCCGGCGCCGTCCTGCACGACATCGGCAAGGTTTTCGAATTCGAGTGGGATAGATTCATCGACTATTCGGACGAGGGCAGGCTGCTCGGCCATGCCGCGATCGGCTATCATCTCGTCGCCGATCACATCCGACAAATCGATGGGTTTCCGGAAGAGCTGAGAAAAAAGCTGCTGCACATGATTCTCGCGCATCACGGCGAAAGGGAAAAGGGCGCCGTCGTTCCGCCGATGACCCGAGAAGCCATCCTTCTCCATTACCTTGATGAAATGGACGCCAGGATGAACGCTTTTGAGCAGATCTATGCTCAGGAGGGAAGTCGAGGCCGCTGGAGCCGCTACGTCAATCTGCTCGACTGCTTTTTCTATTTCGGCGAGCCGGAAAAAAATCAACAAAGCAAAGCGGTTTCATAATCTGAATCCGGCGCCTGCAGGGCGGGTCCACATCAACAGACCCCCTCTCGATATACTTGACGAGCGAAAGAGCCTTTGCACTTTTGTACAGTGAATCGAAATTACTGCCCAGGCGAATAACTTCTTGACAATAAGCAGGAAAATTGATATATTTTAATGTCTGTTCCGGTGTAGCTCAACGGCAGAGCGGGTGGCTGTTAACCACTAGGCTGTAGGTTCGAGTCCTACCACCGGAGCTTAAATCATAAGAAGGCAGAATCTTTAAGGGTTCTGCCTTTTTTATTTTGAGGGGAAGGAATCGACATGCCTTTCGGAAGGCCGCCCCGACGCAGTTCATTCTGACGCAACTCTGTCTTTTCGCAGGAACAAAAGGCCGGCGTCGGATCCATGACGCTGCCGTCTTTTCGACGAAAGAGCGGTCAGTCAAAGCCCTTTAAGCTATTCGACAACCTGCCGATTCAAAATCATCTTCCCCGCCGTTTGGTCAGCAGCGCCGGTGGTTTTCGCTTCTCCAAAAACTGGCCTTGAAGCATGGAATCGACTGCTCAGCCGGCTTCTTAAAGACATCTGCTTGATTCTTTGCAAACGGATTGTTATAATGATGACAAAATCATCATTCAATTGCGGGGCTTTTACCCATATTCTTTAGCAATCTGCAAGGGACGGGTATGGAAAACGGTCAACTGAGCTGGATCACCAATTTTATTTGGGGCATTGCCGATGATGTGCTGCGCGATCTCTATGTGCGGGGTAAGTATCGGGATGTCATCCTGCCGATGACCGTGATTCGTCGGTTGGACACGGTTCTGGAACCTTCCAAACAGGACGTGCTCGAGATGAAGGCGTCGCCTGACCGCGCGGGAATCGTCCACCAGGACGCCGCCCTGCGTCAAGCGGCCGGTCAGGCGTTCTACAATGCTTCTTACTATCAATGCGATAATTTCTGCGTGTTTAACGAAATTTTTACCAACCTTCCGGCGGTGTAAAAAAGGAAAAGGGATTGTTGTAAAAAAGGGGGGAACTGGAATGAGACAAAAATACCATCGCCGCAGCATTCGCCTGAAAGGATACGATTATGCCAGTTCGGGGGCGTATTTTGTTACCATCGTGACCCAAGATCGGGCGTGTTTGTTCGGCGATGTCGTGGACGGGGAAATGCGTCTGAACGACGCGGGGCGAATGGTCAAACATTGGTGGATAGAATTGAATCGCAAATTTCCGAACGTGCAAACGGATGAATACGTCATAATGCCCAACCATTTCCATGGGATCATCGTGATTAAATCCGATCGTGATGGAACCGAATCCGTCGAGGCGGTCGAGGCGGTCGAGGCGGTCGAGGCAGTCGGGGCGGTAGCGATAGTAGCGGTAGGGGCAGACCTGCGTGTCTGCCCCTACCCCAATAAAACCCGTGCACATGGTACGCCAACATCCGCACCCGCCGGACAATCGGCGGCGGCCGTGGATGCGAACGCCGGGCAATCGGACGCACACGCCGACCCCATGGGCGTACCCACGGGCGCACACGCACATGCGCCGACGGGCGCACACGCAGGTGCGCCGACGGGCGCACACGCACATGCGCCAACGGGCGCACACGTAGGTGCGCCGACGGGCGTACACGCACATGCGCCAACGGGCGTACACGCACATGCGCCAACGGGCGCACACGTAGGTGCGCCCCTACCGGAAATTGTGCAATGGTTCAAAACGATGACGACCAATGGATATATCCGCGGCGTGAAACAATTCGATTGGCCGGGTTTTAACGGCCGGTTGTGGCAACGCAATTATTACGAACGCATCATTCGCGATGACGAATCCCTATGGCGAATTCGGGATTATATCCGTAGCAATCCGGTCCGCTGGTGCGAGGACCGCGAAAATCCCAACGACCAAGGCGCAGGCGCAGCGCCGAAAACCAGGGGGAATCGGCAAAATGATCGGTGACCTTAAACCAAACCCCGCCTCCAAGGACTCCGGTGTGCCGTGGCTTGGACGGGTGCCGGAGCATTGAAAGGTGCTGCCTGGAAGTGAAGCCTATCGTGAAATTAGTGACAGGAACAGGTGCTGTCGGCACCCATCGCGCGCTGTGTACTGATTCCGGCAGACATATTAAAACAGCTCCAAAAAACTTTAATAAGGAAAAGTCCAACTACAGGATTGTTTAATCAGCACATGTTATAAAACAAAACGCGTATCGGGCGGGAGGCTGTGGGATTCCTGGCTTGCTTGCAGATTTGAGCCCGACTTCCACTATCCTACGACAAAATAGAGCTTAGAATTTACAACGCTTCCGACACTTTCTTATTCGCGCACCCCTCTTTTGGAGTCCAAGCGATGGTTGTATGGCATTAATTCGTCTTATGAGAGTTTGCAGGCGGATGAGTTCAAGAGTATTTACTTCATATTTACTCTTTACCCCAGCAAACCGCATTGGCGAGCATCTTGACCATCGCACCGCAAAGACCGACGCCGCAGTTACCGCGGAGCGAGAACGAGCTTTTACATAAATATTGCGAGCGCCTGATTGTTGAAGTGATCATCGGCAAAGCACATATACCCAAAACAGCATTGCAGCTTGCACAGGATGCAGCGAAGCCGGAAGAGGCTTCATAATTACAAATTTTCCTGCAAACCGATTACGCGGCCGAAAGCCTGATCCTCGAAAAACCCTTGGCTCATTGAGACGCACGTGACCAGTACACCGCTCCCCCTGCGTTCCATTTTAGTCTCTCCCCTACCGCACCAAAAACAACCGCTTCTCGCCGCGTGCCTGCGGGCCGACGATCCGCACAAAGTAAATGCCGCTGCTCAGCTCATCCGCTGCAAAGATCAGCTCGTGATGTCCGGTGTTGTATTCGCCCAGCGCCAGAGTCTTGAGCTTGCGCCCCAGCACGTCGAATACGGCCGCTTCGATCTTTTGCCGGCGCACCAGGGTGAATCGAATGCGCGTGCGTTCGTTGAAGGGATTGGGATAGGCCTCTATACCGCAGAGCGCCGGAATTCGCTCATCCGCAGCGGAGACGCCGGCCGGGAAAGTGACTTTCCAAGACCTGGAGATGTAGGGCGGATCGCTCTGCCAGACGCCGGCGCTGTTCTTCCCGCGCACATAGAGCGAATAGGTGTGCCCCGGCGGAAGGTTGGCGAGAGAAATGGTCGGATAGAGATCAATCGGACGTTCTTTGCTCCATGCGTAGGGGTCATCCGGATCGTTGATCGCATATTGGTAAGAGACAATGCCGGGACCGCCCACGGAAAAGAGCGCGCTTTGCTGCGTCGTCGAGTCCGGAGGACCATCCAACAGGGCGACGCCGGCCGGCACGTAAGCCCCCAGGTCGAGCCCGTAAGTGCTGTGATTTTTTGCCGGCGAGGCCGCAAGCAGATTGAAATCATTGGGCGGATCGACGAACTGGGGATCCGCATCGATATTGCCGACGCCCAGATGGTGCACGGCGGAGGTGATCAGACAACGGTTGACGACGATCACCGGATCCGGATTTCCCGGCTGCGAGATTTGGTTTTCGAACGGCTTGTCGTAATCCCAAAAGATGTTGCGCTCGAAAACCGCGCCTTTGCCGGGCGGCACATTCCGATCCGGCCATTCGCTGAAATTAACCACGCCCAGCGGATGCTTGACGAACGTGTTGTTTTCCGCCCGCAGAAAGCACCCCTCTTTGATGAGGATGGCGTGATCGTTGTCATAAAACAGATTGCGCACCACAACGATGTCGCTGGTGCTGCCGTTGTTGACGCCGGTGGCGATGGCGTTCGAGGTGCTGGAGCCGGTGTGTCCTTTGTGAAAGTTGGTGAACACGTTGCCTTCGATGTGGCAGTCGGTGCCGTCCAAGTCGAGCGCGTCGTCGCCGCCGCCCAAAAAGAGGTTATCATAAATTTGCAGGATCGGCCCGGGGCGCTTGCAGCCGGTAAAGTCGATGATGTCGTTGTAGCCGGTGGTGGAGTGAAAGGTGTTGCCGCGGACAATGAGATATTCGCTGCCCGTCAACGAAACGCCGTGGATCAGTTCGACCTCGGTGACCGTCGGGAAAATGCAGTTTTCGATGAGAGCGGACGGATGGTTGACCTCGATGATCGTCTTGTTGGTAGGAGTCCAAGTACAGCCGTCAACAATGACTTTGGAATGATCGATAAGGATGACGTATTGCGAGGCGTCGCCGTTGATGAAATCGACGCAGCGGAGGAGGTTATCGGCTAAGGTAGAGTTGAAGCGCAAGCCGCGCCAGCGGGCGGAGGACGACTCTGAGGTCATAACGATGCGCTGTTCCGGCCTGCCGTCAGCAACCAGTCTGCCGCCGTTTTCGATGTACAGGTGGGCGTCTTTGGCGAAATGAAGCGTTGTCCCGGCTTCTATTTTCAGGGTGACGCCGTTCGGAATTGTTAGGTCGCCGGTCACCTTCCAGGGTGTTCCGGCGGTCAGAGTCGTGTTTTGCGTCAGGGTGCCGGAGATTGTCTGCGCATGAACGCCGACAAAGGTTATGAGCAGGAAACCGATCGTCAAACTGCGGGCGGACATTCGAAACCTTTCCTTCAGCTTGGTTCAAGCAAGAACAAGTTTGTTGTGCAGTTCCTCGAGAATGATTTTGCTTCTCGCGGCCGGGCAGAGCACCTTGAGGTAGAGTTCGCCCGAGACAAGGGCGGCAACGGGCACGGCCAGCTCTTCGAGGATGGCAAAGAACCGCTGCGCTGCCGTAGTACCGACCCCGATGCCGTCGCCGACGACGGCCACCAGGGCCCATTCCTCTTCCACGAAAACGTCGGTGGTCTTTTCTAAGAGAATACGCCGCACTAAATTGACGTCGCCGCGGGAAATGCCGATCAGGCCGAGCCCCTGCACGCACTGCCAGAGCTTCAGGTGAATGCGCTGACGCGAGAATTCCGCGGGCAGCTTCATGGCTTCACTTTCGCTAAGCGCAAATCGAACCACCGCCAGATCGTTGTCGGCGCTGACCCCGGCAACCCGTCCCTTGCCCAGCGAGGCCTCGCCGACGATGGTGCCGATTTGCCCGGACATCGACGAGCCGAGCGAAAGGGGGATGCCGTGACGTTTGGCAAACTCGACCGAGGTTTTCTGCAGCATTTTGGCGCCGGAAGCGGCGAGCTCCAGCGCCAGATCATAATGGATGCGGTCGATGCGTTTAGCGGACGGAACCAGTTTTGGGTCGGCGGTGTAGATGCCGTCGATGTCGGACATGATCTCGCAGTAATCGGCTTTGAGCGCGGCTGCCAGAGCAACGGCCGTGGTGTCCGAGCCGCCGCGGCCGAGGGTGGTGATCTCGTCGTCGATGGTCACCCCCTGAAAGCCTGCAACGATGACGATCTTGTCTTCCGACAGCAGCTTGCGGATGCGGTCGGTAAAGATTTCGATAATGCGGGCGTGGGAGTGATGATTGTCGGTAAGGATCCCGGCCTGCGGGCCGGTCAGACTGACCGCCTGGTAGGGGCCGAGGGCGCGGACTGCCAGCGCCAAGGCGGCAATGGAAATCTGCTCGCCGCTCGCCAAGAGCATGTCCAGTTCGCGGCGGTCGGGATTGGGGTTGAGCTCGTGCGCCAGTTTGACGAACTGGTCGGTGGTCTTGCCCATGGCGGAGACGACGACCACCAGGTCGCAGCCCTGGGATTTGCGTTCGATGACGTGACGCGCCACCCGCCGAACATGGTCGGGCGTAGCCAAAGAGCTGCCGCCGTATTTTTGCACAATCAGAGGACGTGAATTCTCGGGCATGGATTTACTCGCTCAATATACGGTATAGATAAAAGTCCAGGTCAATTCGAGATGATCATCGGGAAAATCCGCGGGCAGCGGCTTGAAGGGGTCCGAAGCGCGGACGGCGTTCATGCTGGGTTCGATGAACGATCTGTGACCCTCGGAGTTGATGAATTCCAGATTGTGTACCGTGCCGTTGCGGTCGAGGGTAAAGCGCAGCGTGACACGCCCGCTGATGGCGCCCATCTGAACGAACGCCTGCGGAGGATAGAGGTGGTCGCGGATGCGCTTCTTCATGTAAAAGATGTAAGGGGCAAAATCCCATTCATAAGTGCTCAATGAGACGCCGCCGAGCGCCTCGGCGGAGGAACTGCGGTTGTTCCAGTTTTCCGCGTCGGTGAACGGACTGCCGCTTGCCGCGGAACTTGCCCCCTGCAGCAATTCGCGGCTGAAGCGGCGGCCGGTTGCGGCACTCATTTCGCGGCGAAAGATCGGCGCGCCGGCTTCCGCCTGCAGAGAGGCATCCTGCGGCGACGTTTCGGCTGCCGAGGCGGTTTCCGCATCGGAGCGGGCGGATGGAGCAGTCGGTTGCGCCGGCTGCGGTTCGCCGGCAAAAGTCTTGTATTCAGAGCGGCCTTCGCTGTAGGGCAGACCTTCAGGCAGATCGTCTGCCGCATAAAGGTCCTGTGCCCGCGCATTCTTGTCGGAAAGAAACTCGGCCTTTTGCGGCTTTTCGATGCGGGCGTCTTCGGGCGTTTCCACCAATTCCTGCGGTTTGGGAGGCTCGGCAAATTCGAAGACCAACGGCGGCGCCGCAGCTGCAGCCTCTTCGAGCGGCACAAGAAACCCTCTCAGCGGCATATACAGCATCAGGAAAAGAAAATGCAGAACAAGCGATGCTAAAAGGGCAAAGCGGTATGTGCGGCGTTGCGACACGGTATTGTCCGTTACACGGTTAATGACATCAAATCCTCGGCCATGATAACCGGCTTGCCGAAAACGGTTGCCGCGGCGGATTCGCGTCGGCGGAGGTCGAGCGGCGGATAAAAGTGCGTCAGCATCAGACGCTCGGCGCCTGCCAGACGCGCCGCCAGGCCTGCCTGCGATGGGGTCAGATGATAATCGAACGGCTCGCGATCGTCATTGGAGCATTCGATGATCGCCAAATCGGCGCCGTGGCAGAGATCGATCAATTCTTCGCACCAGCCTGTATCTCCCGAATAGGCGAGCACGCAGCCGTCGAATTCGAGCCGATAACCGAAGGCCGGCAGCGAATGCCGCATGGGCAGGGCAAGGATTTTACCATTGCCGATAGGCTGCGGTTCCGCGCTCAACGTCCGAATTTCCAGCGGAAATTTGTCCTCCTGCAGCAGCCAATCGCCGAGCAGTTCTCGACAGCCGCAGAGGTAATCCTGCAGCTGGGAAGGACCGGCAATCGTCAGCAGTTTGCGGCGCTCCAGGCCCGGCGTATAGCGCAGCGCCATCAGCAGGGGCGCCAAATCGGCAACATGGTCGAGATGCAGATGCGTGCAAATGACCCAGTCGACGTCGCCGTAATCGATGTCGGCTTCGGCCATTCTGCGCAGCGCGCCGAAGCCGATATCCATAACGATGTTCAGGCCGTCGGCTTTGATGAAATAGGAGGCGCAGGAGCGCTCCTTGCTGACGGCGCAGACGCCGGAGCCCAAAACGGTCAGCTTCATGGTTTCTGTGTCTCCTTTTGCAGCCATGTAAGGTAATCCGGGTCGCCGTCGATGATCGGCAGGGCAATAATCTCGGGCGTTTCATAAGAGTGATGCCGGCGCACCAATGCGGCCAGGTCGGCAAAACGCTCGCGTTGTGTTTTGATCAGCAGCAGCACCTCAGTCCCACGATCGATTGCGCCTTTCCAATGAAAAACGGATTCGATAGAGTCGATGCGGTTGATACAGGCGGCTAAACGATTTTCGAGCAGCATTTGCGAAAGGGCATCCGCTTCGGCGCGGGAGCCGCAGGTGACCAAAACGACTATGGCTTCCGTCATGATTCATCCTTTTTATTGGCTATAAAATTAGCGTTTGCCCTTTCCAAAAGCAAGGGAATTGATGTCGGGTGGGCAAGGGAACAGCCGTTCTTTTGTCTCGTTCTATATCAAGCCGAAAAAACAAAACGAGGATGAGCATGAATCCGCGGGCAAGGGCGCTGTTATGGTCCGGAATGATTCATGCAGGATTGGTCGTCATTTTCCTGTGCATCACCTTTCGCACGAACCCGCAAATTCCAAAGCTGATAGAGCTGCAGATTGCGGATGAACACAGCTTTTCACAAACGCAGTCTTTAGCACCGCCGCCACAAGATGCACCCAGGATGACAGCAAAAGCGTCGAGTCCCTCTTTTGCAAAAGAGGAACCGCGGCATTTGCCGGCTGAACCGACCGTTGAAGAAAAGGAAGAAGATCATTTCGATGCAGCGACCTTTTTTTCGACGCCTTTGCCCGCTCTGCGCATCGAGCCGAAAGATTCATTAAAACCGTCGATCGACTTGACCAAAAAGAACGAGCCGTTGCTGCTTGCTCGACCCGGCCCTTATGACCCTGTGGAGCGGGAGATCGCACGCCGCAATCTCGGCGAAGCCTCGCTGCCGGATCCGACGCAGGCGGCGGCAGCGGCGGCGAACATGCTTCAGCCGCAAAAGAACGATCAGGAAAAACGGGTGCGCCTCGATTTTATTCCTACGCGCGCGGAACTGGCGGTTTTGCAGAGCTTGTGGGAAAAGCCGAACCGCAACGACGTCGAGATCTATGCCTCGCTCGATTCCACGGTGCGGATAACCGCCGAAGACCTGCAGGGAATTTTGGCCAAACTGACGGCCAAGGGACTGCTCAAAAGACGTTTGATTTCCCCGCATAACGAGCTAACGCTGCCGTTCGGAGCCGCCGTCGAGATGAGCGCGCAAAATCGGCGTAATCCCCTCTATCGTTACGAGGCCGGCGTCGATCGACAGGAGGTCATCCGCTTTCTCAATGCGGTGCTGTACGAACTGGAATACGGGGGAAAGGGGGCAAACAAAGATCGGCTTCGCGAGATTGCGGCGCTAAAGGAGAGACTGCTGCAGGCCGCGCAATGATCTTACTTTTTAGCTTTCCACAGAACGATGAGGCCGAGGATGCCGAAAACCACGTTGGCAAACCAGGCGGCAACGAGCGGATCGAGTTTGCCGGTATGACCCATGGCCTGCGTCGTTTTGAGAATTCCGAAATAGACAAACGTCACGGCCAGGCTGACGCCGAAACCTTTGGCTGCGCCGCTGCGCCGCGTCTGGGCCGCCGAAAGCGGCAGGCCGAACAAGACGATGATAAAGTTGGCAAACGGCAACGCAATTTTAAGGTGAAGGTCGACCAGCCACTTGGCCGGATCGGCGCCGTTACGTTTGACTTCGGCAATAAAATCCTTGAGCTCGCGGTAGGACATCTCTTCCGGCTTGCGCAAAAGCCGGGAGATGTTTTCCGGCCGGATGCTTGTGGTCTCGAGCGGTCGAGCCGTAAACGGCTCCGCTTTTTCACCCTCCTCGGTAAAAACTCGTTCATAGCCGTCGTACAGCATCCACAGGCTGTCCTGCCACACCATGCGCCGGGCATCGATGCGGCTGATCAGTCGTGAATCCTGCATGCGGCGAATGCTCACCACGGAGCCGGTAAAGGTTTCGGTATTAAATGAGCGCATGGAGATGCGCCGATCCTGTTCGTCGCGCAGATAGACATTGTCCAGGCGTTTGCGCGGCGGTCGGTTGCGCACATAGTGTTCGTTGATTTCGCTTTGGCGCTGCGTGGCGCGCGGCACGAGGCGGTCTGCGATCCACATGGAAAGGAGGCTGATGAAAAAAGCCGTAACGAGAACCGGCAAAAAAATGCGGTAGAGAGAAAGCCCGGCTGCTTTCATGGCCACGATCTCGTTGTGGCGCGCTAAACCGCCTATACTGTAGAGAGAGGAGAGCAGCATGGCCACCGGCAGGATGAGGACGATGATGAAGGGCAAAAAGTTGATATAATACTCGATGACTGCGTTTGTCGGAAACTTGTTGTCGATGTAGCGGTCGAGGTTTTCGATCAGATCCACAACGACGAAAATAATAATAAAGGCCAGCAGGGAAAAGATGAGCACCTGAAGGAATTTACCGGTGACATAGCGATCCAGGATCCTCATCCGGCGTTCTCCGCTTTTTTCCGTCGGAAGGGTTTCGTCAGCGCGCGGCCGATGGCGTCGAAATTGATAAACGTCGTTTCGTGGATCGAATAGATGATCAGGTAAATGCCGCCTGTGCCGCACAAGATGTTGGCCCCCCACATGGCGATAAAGGGCGAGATGTAGCGGTTGTCGGCCAGCTCTTCACCGCCGATGAGTGAAGCCCAATAGATGAGGAAAAAGACAAAGGCAATGCTGCCCGCAATAGCCATACTGCCCTTGCGCGCCATAATGCCCAACGGAGCGCCGACGAGCACGAACACCACGCACGCCACGGGAATGGAGTATTTTTTGTGCACCTCGACCATCAGCCGCGAGTTTTCGCGTTCCAGGCTGTCAATCGAGCGCAGTTCGCTCTTCAGTTGCTGAAGCAGGCGGCCGCGTTCGTTCTGAAGCGCAATTTGCGGGCTTTCCTTTACAGCCCATTGCGTCCTGCCCGTCAATCGCGCAATGTGTTCGCGAATGAGGGTGCCCGACTTTTGCAGACGTTCGCGGATGATGGTTTCATTTTCATGGATTTCGGTAAGCATCATCTGGGCGCTTTTTTCGCGGTCGCCGCGATAGCCCTGCTTTGAACGCGTCAGCACCATCTCCGGCACGGCAATCGAAAGAAGCTGCTGCGGAAACTGCACGCGGCGATATTGCTCCATGGTTTCGAGGTTGAGTTCGTGCATCTCGCCGTCATACAGATAGATGAACAACATCCCTTTTTGGCGGTTGAGGTAAATTTTCCCGCGCTTACCCCAAATGTACACGCTGGAGGTGTTGCGGCTGTTGTCTTCGATATAGATGTTGGTGACGAAAGAGGTGTCGGGCGTCTCTTTGAGGCTTTCCACAAGGATGGTATAGTTTTCGATGTCGCGATAGACGACTCCTGGTTCCAAGCTCAGGGTGGGACGTTTGCGGCTGATGTCGTACGCCAGCAGCTTGGTGCGGTAATTGGCATCGGGCAGCACATGGTTGTTGAACCAGATGAGAAAAAGCGCCAGAAGCGCCGACGCCACGATGACCGGCGCGATGATGCGGAGAATGCTGATGCCGCCTGCCTTCATGCCGATGATTTCGCCGTCTCCGGAGAGACGGCCGAAGGCCATCAGGGTCGCAAGCAGGACCGCCATCGGCACGGAAAGAGCAATGATCCAGGCGAGATTGAGGAAAAAGAATTCCGCCATGACGCGGAAACCGAGGCCGCGGCTGAGAAATTTGCCCAGCTCTCGAAAAACGAGATTCAGCAGAAAGACAAGGGTAATGATGCTGACGCCGAAAAGGAACGGCTTGAGGTGTTCGCGAAGGATGTAACGGGGCAGGATCAGCATGGAGGTTCAGCGCCGCCCTTTCGGGCATTGTTTTTGAATACTATAAAATGACGCCTGCGCTTCGGCGGTTTTTGTCCCTTTCAGCGCGGAAAAGGCACCGAAAAACGCGTAAAGTGTAGACTTGGATTCAATCTGACCAGCAGGAATGTCGCTTTTATGCCGCAAAGTTTTCGGGAACTTTTTAAGCTGGGCAAATATACAAATTTGCGTCTGGTTTTCCAACCGCAATTTGGCGGACGGGATAATCCTGTTGTTTTTTTCGATGCTTTTACTAAATTTACAGTTCGATGGACAAGCAGCGAGTTTACCGACATCACCCGACATTTCCCGCGTTCGAACCATCCATATCCTATCGGAGGAGCCTATACAGACTTTGCTATTGTTTTGAGAAAAGTGCAGAATCGGTCGTTCTGCTTGACAGCCCTGTGGCACGCTAACGAAAAGTCTTGATGGCTCGATTTCCCAAAATTCTAACGGTTCTTGCCGTCAGCGCTGCGGCTCTTTTTGCCCAAACGGAGACGGAAAAGGAGACGAGCGTCAATCCCGGCATCGGCCTGCGTCCGCCGAGCGGCGCACGGGATCCGCGCGTTCCTCTGTTCGAAGGGCAAGAGTTCCTCGGCCTCTACAGCGGCGGAGCGCGTTCGGCCTTGCTGCAGAACCGTTTGTCTAATTTAAAACGCACCGCCGAGATCGATTCGAGCGGCAGGACGATCCAGTTTCGCGAAAAGCTGGGCGACGTCGATCTGCGTGTGCCCCGCATCATGACGCTCGAGGAGTATATTCAGGCTCGGCGGCAATATTACCTGCGGCAAAAATTCGTCGAAACGACCGTCGGCAAGCTGTCTGAAACCTATTCGCAGCAGGGCGGGGGCGGCGCCATCCGCATCGATATTCCGGTCGAAATCAAGAGCAAAGCTTTCCAGCGCATCTTTGGCGGCGGAACTGTGGGCCTCGATGTTTCCGGCGAAATCAACATCAAGGGCGGCTTCCGCAACGAAAAACGCAGCGAAGTCAAAACCGCCTTGACGCGGGGCTCCGACAACACGTTCAAGATGGAGCAGACGCAGCGGTTCAATGTCTCTGGACATGTCGGAGAAAAGGTGACCATCAAGGTCGACCAGGACTCGGAGCGGATGTTCGATTTCGAGAACAACATCAAGCTCGAATACAAGGGGTACGAAGACGAGATCATCCAGTCGATCGAGGCGGGAAACATTTCGCTGTCGCTTCCCGGCACCCGGTTCGTCACCGCCAGCATGAACAGTGCCGGTCTGTTCGGCATCAAAACGACCTCCCAGATCGGCAACCTAAAGCTGGTGACGGTCGCCAGTCAGGAAAAGGGCGAAAAGAAAAAGATGTCGTTGACGGGCGGCGCTTCCAAGGACATGGCAAAAATCGACATCACGCGCTACAAGCGCGGCGTCTATTTCTTTCTCGACGATTATTACCGCCGCCAGTATCTCGTCCGCAATGAAAACGGCGATCCGCTTGCCGATCCCCGTCGTTTCATTTCGCGCATCGAAATCTATAAATCCGCCGCCCGCTATGAGCAGGAAGAGGCTGCCATCCGCGGTTTTGCGTTTGTCCCGAATCCGGAAGAAGCGGACAAGCAGTTCGTGACTCTGCCCGATACCAATCTCATCGACGGCAAGCGGCTCGAGCGCGGCTATTTCCTCCGCCTCGAAAAGGACGAATATTTCATTCACGATCAGATGGGCTATATCCGGTTGAACACGCCGCTGCAGGACGGCGAAGTTTTGGCGGTTGCCTATGAGGACAGCTCCGGACGCGTGCGGGGTGATATCAACTATGACATTAACAGCAAAAAGCCGATTTTTCTGCGTTTGATCAAAACCAAGGATCCGCGGCCGAGTGACCCGACCTGGCCGCTGGAATGGAAAAACGTCTATAGCCTGGGCGGCCGCAACATTGCCAAAGAGGGATTCGAGTTTCGTATCTACTATCAGCCGCCGTCGGGAGATCCCGAAGAAACGGTCACTGACGCCAAGGGCAACAAAATTACCTGGCTGCAGGCTTTTGGCCTCGACCGCAAGAACGAGAGCGGCGAACCAAAGCCGGACAACATTATCGACAATCATCCGCTGCTGATCAACTTTGCTTTGGGCGAAATTTATTTTCCGCATCTGCGGCCGTTCGATCCCGAAGACCCGTATTTGCGCTCCCTCCTGCAGTCCGATGACCCCAACAAGAACAAGCTGGCGCCGGCCATCTATGATACGACGGTGCAGCAGGTCAAGGACAAGCAGGCCAAGTTCTACATGGAAGTCAAGTCCCAGAACAAGAGCGCCGAATACAGCCTCGGGATGAACGTCATCGAGGGCTCTGAGGAGGTGACGCTCAACGGTCGGCCGTTGACGCGCGGCGTGGACTATACCATCGACTATATGTTCGGTCGGTTGGTGATTTTGAACGAAATGGCTCTGGCGGCCAACGCCAACCTCGAGATCAGCTACGAGAGCCAGCAGATGTTCCAAATCGATAAACGCACGGTTATGGGTATTCGCGCCGAGTACGGTTTGTGGGATCAGAGCTTTATCGGCGGCACGTTTATGTACTTGAACGAGTCCACGATGGACCAAAAGATTCGCGTCGGTAAGGGACCGATGCGCAATATGATTTGGGACATCAACACTTCGCTCGAGTTCAAACCCTTTTTCCTCACCAAGTTGGCCAACCTGCTGCCGTTTGTCGATACTCGTCAGCAGTCGACGGTCAAATTCGAGGGAGAGATTGCGCAGATTATTCCCAATCCCAACACACGCAACAACGAAAAGACCGGCGACAACAGCGGCGTGGCTTATATTGACGACTTTGAAGCCTCGAAACGAATTACGCCCCTGCCGATCATTAGGCGCGGCTGGGCGTATGCTTCGCCGCCGCTATCCAGATATCCTCAGCCTGTGATCAACGATCTTTCCGACCGCGGCCGATTGGTTTATTACAACCCCTATTCTCAATACCCGATCAAGTACATTTGGCCGAACAAGGATATCAACGCCAATGTGGCGCAAACGACCAACATTATGATCCTGGAGTTCACGCCGTCGCCCGAGGCGGCAAGGCCCGAGGACTCGTGGCAGGGAATCATGCGCTCCCTTTCGTCCGGCTACAGCAACCAGACCGAGGCCAAATATATCGAAATCTGGGTGCAGAACGATCCCAATACCACCGGCGTCATGCACATCGAATTGGGCAAGATTTCCGAGGACATCATTCCCAACCGCAAATTCGACACCGAAGACCGCCTAAAGAACGGGCTGCGTAACGGTTTGCTGGACGACGACGAGGACATCGGTCTGGACGGCATGTCGAACAATGATCCGCGGGCCATTGCCGCCGGCGGTGATTTTTGGGATCTGAACGGCAACAACATCAAAGATCCTGGCGAGCCCTACAGCGACGACGATTGGGCCTATGATCCCATGCGGCCGGTCAACGGTGTAATCGACTATTCACGCATCAACGGAACCGAAGGAAACGAGCGTGACGCCGGCGGCAGAATTCCCGACACCGAAGACTTGAACGGCAACGGCGACCTCGATCTGCGCAACGATTACTTTCACTACGCCATTCATTTGAATCATAACCATCCCGACTACCAAAAGTACGTCATCGGCGCGAGCATCAGTCTGGAGACCGGCGAGGATTACGGCTGGCGGCTGTACCAGATTCCTCTCAACGAATTCGTAGAAAAATTCGGCAGCCCGGATCTTTCGTTGGTAGAATATGTGCGCATATGGTTCGACGGTTTCGGGCCCGTGCCGCCGAACCGACGCGCGCACATCATCTCTATTGCAGAAATCAATCTGGTAGGCAGCGACTGGAAGGAGCAGGGGATTGCCTCTCCCGAGCAGCCGAATAATTATACGAAAGACGATCAAACCTTCGTTCTCTCAGTGGTCAATACGCATGAAAATCCCACTTACACGCCGCCTCCGGGTGTAGAAGGCGAAGTAGACCGCATTACACGCGTAATGGCCAAAGAGCAGTCTCTGGTCCTGCGCCTCACGGGTCTGTTGCCGCAGTACAATGCCCTGGCGCAAAAGACCTTTTATGATCCCCAGGACTATATTTATTACAACACGCTCAAGATGTTCGTGTACGGCCATGACCCGGCCGGGCAGCATATCACCAAAGATTCCAGTCACGTTGAATTCTTTTTACGCTTCGGCGCCGACGAAAACAACTATTATGAAGTGCGCGAACGGGTTTATGAGGGTTGGACGCGCAACAATATCGAAGTGGATCTCATCCGGCTGTCGCAGATGAAAGTAACCCAGCAGCCGGAAAAGGACCCCTTGACCAACGCCGACGTCTATCGTCAGGTACAACCCGACGGCCGAGTTTGGGTCATTCGCGGCAAACCGGCGCTGCGCAATATCAAAATGTTGGAGGCGGGCGTCGTCAACCTGCACCCGAATCTGCCTTTTACCGGCGAGATTTGGATGAACGAGCTGCGCCTGTCGAACGTCAAGAAGGACAAAGGCATTGCCATGCGCGCGCGGCTGGACGTCGGTTGGGCGGATCTGGTTCGCTTCAACAGCGAAATCAACCGCAAGGATGCCGACTTTCACAACGTCTCCGAGCGGTTCGGCACCGGCGACAATCAATTCAGCGGCGATTTCGGCGCCAGCATCTCGTTGGAAAAGTTCCTGCCGTCCAAGCTGGGATTGTCGCTGCCCCTTTCCCTCAACTATTCGACCAGCGAAGCGACGCCGAAATATCTGCCGGGAGAGGATATTCAGGTGACCAAGGGACTGCCCGATTCGACCTTGGAGCGCATCCGCACCTACAGCGAAAAGAAAGGGATGAGCATCTCGCTGGGGTTTACCAGTCGTTCGCAAAATTTCTTTGTTAAAAATATTCTGGCGCCGTTCAAGGCCAGCTACAGCCGCAACGACGGCTACGGCAGCAATTCTCGACAGAAATATCAGATCGACCGCTCGGAATCGGGAAGTCTTTCCTGGGGAATCGTTTTCGGGCAGAACAACTTTGTCCGGCCCTTTGGTTGGCTGGGGGATGCGAAAATTCTCACCAAGTTGACCGATATGAAGCTTTACTACCTGCCGCAGTCGATCAATGCCAAAATCGCCGGTTCGCGCTCGATGAACGTCTCCGAAACCCGTACCGGCGTCGTTTCGGAAAACAGTTCCTTCCGCATCAACAGCGGCGTTTCCGGAAACATGAAGATCTTTGAGAGCCTCGGCATCGACGTCAGCCGCAACTACACCAACGACATGCGCGACGTGCCGGACAGTCTGGTCTGGCGGTATCTTCGCAGCGGCCGCTTCGGCCTGTTGACGGATATCGATCAAAACGCCAGCCTGCGCTATGATCCCAAGATATTCTCCTGGTTTACCACCAATTTCAATTACTCGACCAATTTCCGTTACAGTTTTAACCGGCAGCAGGCTTTGGCGGCACAGAGCGCCACTCAGGGAACCAGTCTGACAGCCAACGGAACGTTGAACTTGAGCACGCTGCTCAAAACGGTTTATAAACCAAAGCCTGGCGCCCGCAGACCGACCGCAGCGCCCACGCGCCCGCAGCCGACGCCTGCCCAGCCGGGCGGAGACAAGGGAAAAAGCGGCGATGCGAATCAAAAAAAGAAGGAAAAAGGCACCTTTCAGATTATGGGCATCGTCAGCGGTTTCATTAACGCCGTCGATCCCATCAGCCTCAAGTACAGCGATCGCTATAATTATACCCAATACGGCCTTGCCGGCATCCCGACGATGGAATATCAGCTCGGTTTGACCAAAGACCCCGGCGTGCCCCGCGAGACGATCAAAGAAGGGGCCGGCGCCAACACCATGCGCGACTCGCGCAGCAGTAATCAAACTTACGGCGTCAACACCGGACTCAAGATCGGCCGCAACGTCACCCTTAGCCTCAGCTATGACAAAAACGCCTCGCTCAACGAAAGCACGACCATCACGGGGCAGCGGTCGGAGAGCTTTTTCATTGTCGGTAATCAGGGGATGCCGTTTCCCACTTGGAACCTGCGCGTCAGCGGCATGGAAAAACTGCCCTTTGTCAACAAATGGTTCCAAAGGGTCAGTCTGGAGCACGGCATGTCCGGCCGTTCGAACAATACCTTTAACGTCGAAAAGGGTGTGGAAAGACCGACGAAAAAAGACAACGATACGCAGTTCCGCCCGCTCATCGGCCTGACGATGCAGATGAAAAAAGGCGTTTCGATCAACATCAAGTACAATACTTCGGTAAAAGAGTCATTCGCTCTTACCTCCGGCGAAGCGCGCACACGGACGCGGTCTCAGGACCTCTCCATTACTGCCAACTATACGCAGAAAGGCAATTTCAAGTTGCCCATCCCCTTTTTGGGCGGAAAACGGCTGCAGAACTCGATCGATTTTGCGCTTTCCTTCACCATGGGAAACAATGTGACTGAAAAAAACAAAGGTCTGGGTTACGAAGTCAGCGCCGAAACCAGCAAATGGCTGCTCAAGCCGACTGCAAACTATACGTTCAGCGAACGCGTACGCGGCGGCGCTTATTTCGAATTCGGACAAACGCACAACAAAATGATCGGCGACACCACTTTCAAAGAGTTCGGTATCGACGTCACGATCTCGATTTCCGGGAGATAAATCGACAGAGGCAGGATGAGCAGGCGGGTCATTGCGTTTTTTATCATTTTAACCTCGGCGTGCAGTCGTGGGGCAGCGCCGCGCTTCGACGGCGCCCGCGCTTTTCAGCTGCTCGAGGCGCAGTGCCAATTCGGCCCGCGCGCCCCGGGAAGCGAGGGCCACCGCAAGTGCCGCGAGTTTTTGACGGCGCATTTGCAAAAAACGACGCAGCATGTGTCCGTTCAGACTTTTTCCTATTTGCAGCCGCGCAGCGGTCAACGTATGTCCGGATACAACGTGATCGCCCGCTTTGCGCCCCACCAGAAAAGCCGCGTCTTGGTGTGCGCACACTGGGACACCCGTCCGTGGGCGGATGAAGATCCGGTTGCAAAGAATCGTACTTTTCCGGTGCCAGGAGCGAACGACGGCGCCTCGGGAACGGCGGTGCTGCTGCATCTGGCCGAGCTGTTGGCGAAGCAGCCGCCGACCGTCGGCGTCGATATTGTTTTGTTCGATGCGGAGGACAGCGGCGTTCACAATGACAATTCGACCTGGGCACTCGGGTCGGCCGCTTTTGCACGCGAATTCGGACGCGCCTTTGCGCCGCGGTTCGGCATTTTACTTGACATGATTGGAGATGCCGATTTGGCGATTTATCAGGAAGCCTATTCGCTCTATTACGCTCCGGCTGTGGTGCGGAAAGTTTGGGACAAGGCGGCAGAGTTGGGCATCGTCGAGTTTCTGCCGCAGCAGGGCAGCGCCGTTTACGACGACCATATTCCGCTGCTGCGCGTCGGTATACCCTGCATCGATATCATCGATTTCGATTATCCTTATTGGCACACGCTGCAGGATACGCCGGATAAATGCAGCCCGGCCAGTCTCGAAAAAGTCGGCCGAGTGGTGACAGCGGTTATTTACGAGGAGAAATAAGATGAAAAAGAACCGCGGTTACTTGGAGGTAAAGGTCGCCGTACCATCCGATGCATTTGAGCTTGTCGGGTTGGCCTTGTTCGATTTGGGGGCAACGGGTCTCCTGGAAGAAAACGACTGCTTGGTTGCTTTTTTTGACGCCGACGCCGATGCACGAAAGCTTCAGCGCGGTGTCGAAAAAGCGGCCGAAGAAGCCTGCCGAAGTTTGGGTGTAAATCAGAAACCGCTAATTGAGGTGCATCGATGTCAGGATCGTGATTGGAGCAGCGAGTGGAAAAGGGACTGGCGGCCGATGCGCATCGGCGAACGTCTGATGGTCAAACCGAGCTGGCTCGATGCGCCCAATGACGCTCCCCCGATTGTCATCGAAATCGATCCGGAGATGGCTTTCGGTTCGGGCGATCACGCCACGACGCGAATGACGCTGCAGCTGATCGAACAAACCGTGCGTCCCAATGATCGCCTGCTCGACGTCGGCACCGGCACCGGTATTCTTTCCATTGCCGCGCTCAAGTTGGGCGCAGCTTTCGCGGCAGCTCTGGACATCGATCCGGTTGCCGCGATGACGGCGCAGAAAAATGCTGCTGTCAACGGTGTGGCCGATCGAATGGTCGTTCTGGCCGGCGGCATCGAGGCGCTCAGAACCCAGGAATTCGATCTGATCGCCGCCAACATTCAGCGCTCAGTTATCGTTCGACTTTTGCCTTCCTTTTGGCGGCTTTTAAGGATGGGCGGGAAATGTCTTATTTCGGGCATTCTTTGCGAGGAGGAAGATCAGGTTCGTGCAGCCTGTCTCGGTTGCGGATTGAAGGTTTTGCGGGTTCTAAGGGAAAATGAATGGCTTGCCTTTGAGACCCTGAAAGCCTAAATTTGGCAAAGGCGAGAACCGCATTCATGAAGACCTGCTCTGTTTTTCTTTTCCTCATGTTGCCGCTAATCGTTTTCGGCTCTGCGCAGTTGACCTTTAGCGACATCCGGACCGAAAACGGGGAACTGCTCCTTTCCTATCAAGTCGACGGTCTTTTTGACGAGACCGGTTTACTTTTGCTCCAACGCGGCGCCGCGTCCCAGCTGGTTCACCGCATTATTTTATGGAAAAAACGAGGGATAGTCAATCCGCTGGTCAAAGAAATCGTCCTTACTATGCATTTATCTTATGATCCCTGGGAAAAGAAATATTGTATCCTCGCGGGTGAGGAAAAGAGGCTGACGAATTCGCTGGAGACGGTGCGGGAACGATGCACCTCCGTTCGTGATTTGACAGTCTGCCGGTTGGAAGAATTGGATGATAACCAAGTCTACTACTTTAGTTTGGAAATCAGTTATAAACCTATTGCCGGCGAAAGCCTGACGGCGGTGGGCGGGTTGCTGGAGGACGGTAAAAAAAACAGCGGCAAAGGCCGACTATGGAATGTCTTGCTCAATCTGCTCGGTTTCGGCGACAAAAAGTTGGCTGCCAAAAGCGCCGAGTTCCGCAGATCGGGGGGAGGCCTCGTCCTGTTGACGCCGTGATCTCCCGGTTGGCGACGGATTCGATCGAAATATTCAGGCAGTGGGCAAAGTTAATTAGAGCGTTCATTATGTTTTCGACGAAATTCGGGAATGGATGGTCGGTTTTCCCGACTTTACCGGCGTCAATTGATTTTATCTCCTGGGCTAAAGGCGTAAAGGAGACTAGGGTATGAAGGAAAAAATGATGATGTTTTCCCTGGCGCTTGCCTTGACGGCGGTCGCTGCCTTCAGTCAAGTCCAATTTCACAACGGACTTTCTGCGAAAGAGGTTCAAAAAGTAAGGGATTTTGATGCCTATACGGGGGAGCTGCGGTGTTTGGCGGATAACCTCGATAAGGCGATCCGACATATCGCTGCGGAGGAGAGGAAAAAACGGCGGATCGAACGGGAACTGCAAAGCCGACTGACGCCCGATGTGCTTGTCCCTCTGTTTTTCAGCGAAACCTCCAAGTGCGGCATCGACCCGATGCAGCTGCGGCAGGCAAAGCTCCGCAAAGCCTCGCGCTCGGCTCAAGACGGCGGCATCTCCGGAACCGTATTGGTGGAGGGTCAAGTGCCAGAAGACGACGTCAAGGTTTATGTCTTTGATCGTCACGGCTATTTTGCCGGATCGGCGGACGTCGATTTGAGCACGGGACGCTATGCCGTTGCGCCGCTGCCGAGCGACTCGTTCTATGTCGTCGCCCGCAGCAACCGATACGTCGATGAGATCTATGACAATATCGTTTCACCGTTGGCTTCCATGAAGAGCTGGCGGCAGGCTAAAAAGGTCTTTGTTCCGGCTGCGGTTGTGGACAATATCGATTTCAATCTGCGGCAGGGAGCGCGCATCACCGGCACCGTGACGGCCGAGAGCGGTTTGCCGCTCGAAGACGGGATGGTGGTCGATTTTCGCGTCACGACCGAAGACGATCCCTCAGCCGTTATCGAACGCTCTGTTGAGCTGATCGGCGGCCGATACGAGCTGATTGTGCCCGCTACCGGACGGTTCAAAATCCGCGCCGCTGTCGAGGGCTATGAGCCGCGTTGGTCCGGCAACCGAGCCGATTGGGCGGAGGCGGCGGTCGTGGTCATCGAAGATTTCAGCGCCGCGCCGGTCGTCGATTTTATCCTGCCGCAGCTGCCCGAAATGCCGGTCGGACAAATAACCGGCATTGTACGACCGGCTTTGTTTGTCCTTTTGGCGGTTTTTGACGCCTCCGACACTTCCTTTGTCCGCTTCGGCTTCAGCCTCGGTTATGGTGAAGTAGCGTATGCGCTTTCGGATTTGCCCCCCGGCAATTATTTCATTTACGCCGATGACGTTCTCGGGACCCTGGTCGGTGCCGGCAATTCGGTGGGAGAGTTCTACGATGGAGGTTCCGGCACCCGCTCCATCATCGGCGCAAAACCGGTCGAGGTTCGCGCGGGCGAACCGACCGTCGACATCAATTTCGATCTCGAGCCGGGCGCCGTCATCTCCGGTAAAGTCACTCTTGCCGGCGGCACGCCGCTCGACTCGCTGACTCTTCTCTTGGTCAATGCCGATCTTTTTAAGGGAGGGGAGCCGTTCATCACGCGTTTCGAAGTGGACGTCGTGTCGACGGATTTCGACGGCAGTTATGAAATTCCCGGTCTCAAGTCCGGCAACTATTACCTGCGAACCTTTTCCGATTTCTTTATCAATTTTGATCTCGAAGGTCCGGCCGATATTTTGACCGATGGAAAACACAAAGGCAAGGTGATCGACCAGTACTTTGGAGGTGAACCGAATCTGCTCGGACTCTTTCGGGCGCAAAAATTGACGATCGAGGCGCCGACAGAGCTGAACAACATTGATTTTATTCTGCAGCCGGCCTGCAAGATCAGCGGCCGCGTGACGGAAAGCGAAACTGGTGCTCCGGTGCATCAGCTCTACGTGGCGGCTTTGGAAGACTCGAGCGGTTATCCTTTCTACCCGTGGGCGGCCGTTAATGACTCCGGCAGATATGAGCTGCGCGCTCTGCCGAAAGGCAGATACAAGCTGTTGGCGCTGACCGGTTTCACCGGCAAGACCGACCTTCTGCCCGAATATTTCGGCGGCAGTCGCAGCTTCTACACTGCCCAAGTGGTCGAGCTGAATCGCGAGCGGCTCGAAGGAATTGATTTCGCGTTGGAAAGGGGCGCGACGCTCGAAGGTTTCATCCTGCTGCCGGATGGACGCCGATTAGGTGCAGATGTGCAGGATGGAATTCCGGTCGTGGCTTTTGATGCGGACAGCGGAGAGACAGCCTCGTATGATTTCGTCCAATTCAACGGCGGGTTCCGCATCGACCGGCTGTTGCCCGGCAATTACAAGCTCGCCGTAATGCCTCGACCGCCGTTTGCCGCCGCTTATTGCGGCGGTGGTGCCGCCTTTGACGATCCTCTTGCCGAAACCATTGCCCTAAAGTACGGTCAAATTGTAGGCGACAAGACAATAGTTCTCTCTGAAGCTTCGGGTATCCTGCGCGGCGTCGTTTCCGACAGCCTTGGAAAGCCGCTTTCGGGTGTGATGCTGGCGGCTTACGACCGCACAGGCCACATGGTTGCTTACGCCGTTACCGGCATCGACAGCCGAACCGGAAAGCAGCTCAATGACCCCGGCGCTTACGAGATGCCCAACCTGAAGCCCGGCGAGTATGCAGTGCGAACCATCGCGCTGTTTATGGCAACTTCTATCCTGGACTTGGGTTTGGAATTATTCGGCGGCCTTGAGGCGATTGATCCGTTGAGTTTGCTCCTGGGCGGCGATTTGGGGAATCTGCGGCTCGACTGGAACTTTTACCAGGATCAATGGTACGGCGGCGCGCCGGCAACGCTGACCATTGCTCTCGACAAGCTGCTTTTCCAGCTCTCGTCGTACGGTCTTGCGAACGCCGCCGACGTTGCGCTGACGCCGATTTTTTTGCCGATACCTTTCTTTGACGTCGTTCCGGAAAAAGCCGTACGCGTAAAAATAGTCGGCGGCACACCTGTGGTCGCCAATTTCAAACTCGGTCGCGTCAAGTGGAATAAGGTGGTGAGCGGCGCGAACGAACCGGCGGCGGTTTATGACTTTGTGCTGCATCAAAATTATCCCAATCCATTCAATCCGCAGACGCGCATAACTTTTACCCTTCCGCGTGGCGGCTGGGTAGACATTGCGGTCTTTGATGCGCTCGGCCGCCTCGTCGGCGAACCGATTCGCCGGCATTATTCGGAGGGCATGCATTCTATTGACTGGCAGGCCGTCACCGCGCAGGAAGGAAAACTTGCCGCCGGCATCTATTTTCTCCGGCTCAAGGCGTTCGGTGAAACCAGAACCATCAAAATGACCTTGCTGAAATAGCGCCGTTTGCGGGAAGGCGGCTTTTCCTTCCCGCATTTTTTCTTCATTTTTTTCGCCAACAGCGGCGGTTGGCGGTATCCTTTTATAAAATTTTGTAATGCAGTCTTTATGTCGCCTGTCAAATCATTACGCTTTCTTTTAATAGTGCCGGTCATGCTCGTCGCTGCCGATCGCGTGCAGGTAGTCGAGCAAAAGGACGATCGCATTCGTCTCCGAATAACCTGCGAGCCGCCGGTCCTGCAGGCCGTTCCGGGTAAAGCCGACCTCACTGTTGAGTTGCCGAGTAAAGACCGCGCGTTTTTCTTTGATCCCAAAGGACGTCTCATCCCCTATCGGCCGATTGTGCTGCAGTTTCCCTATCGCCATGCCCAAGTTAGGCTCATTACGGTGCAGGAGGAGCGGTACAAGGCGTTTCCACCGGAGCCGAGCATGGAGCGGCCGCTGGGCGGTGATTCCATTTTCCAGAGCGGCACGTCCGTCAATGCGGCCGTTGATCTGGCATTCATCGGCGAGTACAACGGCAATCGTTTGTGGTCGGCGAACGTCTATCCCAATTTTTTTGACGAGGCTGCAGGAGAACTGGTCTTTCGTCGGGAAGTGGTTTTCGACGTGACGGCCGAAGAGGCGGCGCTTGAGAGGCTCGTTCCCATTCCGCTGCAGGAAGCAGAGCTGCTCGATCACATCGGCGCCGTCGGCAGCCGCTTTAAAGCGCAGGCCGTCTCGGCTAAGGCTCTGCAAAAAAGCAGACAGGAAAATGTCGAACGGTGGAAGATCATCGTCAACGAGGAAGGCCTTTACCGGATTACCGGCAGGGACTTGCAGGCGGCCGGCGTCAATCTCTTAGCGATCGATTTCAAAAACCTGCGGCTAACCTGCTACGGAAAGGATGTCTCCATTTATCCCTCCGGCTGGCGCGACGGACAATTCGATCCGGACGACTATTTCGAGTTTTGGGGCGAACCGAACCGCAAGACCTATCAGCAGGAGGCCCCGGATCTCTACCGCGATCCGTTTACCGATGAACGCGTCTACTGGCTTTCCTGGGAAAAGCGCGGCTTATGGATGGCGGAGGAAACGGGTCAGATCACCAACCTGCAGCCCGGCAGTTACTCGCGGCCTTATTCCTTTCTCGAAACCATTCATGTTGAAAAAGATGCCTACTATGAGCGTTTGAGCACCCTCGAGGAGGATCGGCTTCGCGATCATTGGTTTTTCGACAGCGGCATCAGCTCGGGCAAAAAGATCGAATACCCTTTTACGCTCGTGCATCCCGATCTGCAGTCGCCTTTGGGCGTGCGTGCGCGCGTCATGCTGCGTGGTCGAACCACCTCCATGGATATTCAGCACAACATTTCGGTTTTTCTCAACGACAGCTTTCTTTTCTCCAGCACTTGGAAGGGTCAGGAGACGGCTGACCTGATTTCTCAACCCGGCTCTTACGTCAGCGCTTCTTCGCTGCAGAACGGCGTCAATCGCCTGAGCATCGTCAACAACGTGGAGCCGCAGAATTATGATTTTGTGATGCTGAATTGGTTCGAAATCACCTATCCCAGACTTTATCGCGCCTATAAAAATTTCATCAAATTTTCCATTCCTCCTGCTTCGCCCGGCGGCAAGTTCCTCTTTCGCGTGGACGGCTTTACCGAGTCGGGAATCGAGGTCTACAAGCTGCATCAGAGCAAAATCAACGGCGGCGTCATCGAAGAGGTGACCGATTTCAGCGGCTATACTTCGCTGCAGATCAGCTTTCAAAATGACGTCTTTTCGCCCGATGTCGAATTTGTCGCTGTTACGGAAAGCGCAAAAAAGAAACCTCTAAAAATCATCAAAGACCAACCCACGGCGCTGAAAAGCGAAAACCTTGCTGCCGATTACCTGATCATTTCGCATCGCCGCTTTATACAGTCTCAGGCGCTGAAAGATTTGATTGCGCTGCGACAGTCGCAGGGTTTGACGGTGTTGGCCGTCGATGCTGAGGATATTTATGACGAGTTCAACTATGGTCACGTCAGCACTTTTGCGATAAAAGAATTTATCAGACATGCCTATTTGAATTGGCAATCGCCCAAACTGGAATATGTGCTGCTCGTAGGCGACGGCAGCTATGTGCGGCGCACGGCCGAGGGGGATACGCTCGACTTGGTCCCGGTGCATATGCGGCAGACGATGTCCTTCGGCGCCGCCGCTTCGGACCATTGGTATACATTGCTCACCGGAGACGACGAAATACCGGAAGTGGCCATCGGGCGGTTGCCGGTGCGTACCAAGGAGGAACTGGAGCGGTTCATCGGCAAGATCATCCGTTATGAGACCAACCCGCCGGTCGGCGATTGGGCGAATCGTTTTCTCATCATTGGCGGCAACGGTGACGATTTCCGCTCTCAAGGAATTGCATTATCCAAGATTATGCCTCCGCAGATCAACACGCGGTTGTTGTTTTCCCTGCGCGATCGCTCGGCCCCGATCGATCCCTATTTCGGCGGCACCACCGACCTGCTCGACTATTTCAGCCGCGGCTGCAGCATCATGACCTTTCACGGCCACGGCGGCGGAGCTATATGGGCGGATAACGGCCTGCTGCGCGTCGAAGACTGCCGACGTATCAACACCCGCGGCAAGTTTCCCTTTATCATCAGCATGACCTGCTTTACGGGCGCCTTTGAATCGCCGGAAACAGAGTCCCTCGCAGATGCTCTGCTCATGGAAAGAGACGATGGCGCGGCGGCCTTTTTCGGCGCCAGCGGTGTCGGCTGGACTTGGAATGACTATTTTCTCCAGTCCGAAATCATGAAGCAGATTTTTACCTATCCTTCCGTGCCTATGGGGAAAATGATCGCGGCAGCCAAGATTGCCTATTTGGCTCATTACCAGACGCCGCAGGCTTTTTCGCAGGTCAACCAGTATCATCTTCTCGGCGACCCGGCGATGCGGCTGCATATTCCCCAAGGGAGCGTATCGGTATCGCTCAAAGAATCCATCGCCCTGCCCGGCGACACGCTGAAGGCTGTCGGCAAGACCTCTTTTCAAATCGGTTTTGGAATTTTCGATTTGGAAGACAGCCTCAGGCTGATCGTTTCCTCACACACCCTCGAAACCGCCGATTCGCTT
>JAPDQV010000016.1:46681-65510 GCA_034505495.1 candidate division KSB1 bacterium
ATTCGCTTGCCAAAGGGCGTCTGATCGTCAAGGACAGCTTTAAAGGCGAATCGGGCATCGTCCGTTTTTTTGCTGCTGATGAGCTGAACCGGCGGCGGGTGAACGGCGCAGCCCCGGTTTCTCTCAAAGGCATTGTGTTCGATTCCACTTTCGTGGCTCGTGCGGCAAACGACAGCCTCTACTTTTACGCCCATGTCCGCAGCCGAGCTGCTTTGCAGCAACTCTGGTGTTATGTGTTGAACGACTCGCTTCCCCTGGCGCCTCTGGAGAATAATTGGTTCAAGTCCGAACGCGGTATTTTTATTGTTTGGAGCGGCTTCCAATTCTCTTACTATTTCAAAGCGACGGACGCCGAAGGGCGGACGGTAACCAGCCGCTTGTACAAACACTATATCAATCTGGATGTGGATGTCGAGGTGGCAGAGGGTGCAATACGTTACATCGGCGGTGAATGGGTAATGCTGGAAGCGACGGTGCAGAACAAGAGCGGCAACACGGTTACCGGCTTGGAGGTACTTTATCGCACCAAAACACCGTCGGATTCCTTGTGGCAAACAGTCGGCAAAGATACGATCTCCATAGATGCCTATGCAACGAGCGTCAGTCGAATCAGGCATACTCCTTCGCCGGGCGAGTTGTGGGTCGAGGTGGTTTTGGACCCCGACAGCCTTGTTCGTGAAGACACCAAGGAGAACAACCGCACCGCGGCCCTGCTGACGCCGCGCTATTTTCAGGCGACTCCGGAAGGATTTTTGTTGGCGGAAGGCAGGCGCTCCGAACTGCAGGTCGGCCGTTTGAGTATAGAAATGCCGGCCGGCGCCTTGAAACGGCCGAGCGCCTTGGCGGTTTGGCCCTTAGAAAAAGTTTCGATCAATCAGCAGCCGGATTATTCGCATCGCCGCGGTACGCCGGCGTTTCATGTCGAACTGATGACCAATGAAATGCTGCAGAGACCGGCCTACCTGCGGCTCGACACGGCCGACAGCACGATTGCGGATTCGGTGCGGACAGAATGGAAGCTCTACCGTTTCGCTAAACAGACTAAAAAATGGGTACGCTGCGATACGCGCGTGGAAGGAAACGTGCTCACGGCCGAAGAGCGCATTCTCGGTCCACTGGCCGTGCTCGAAGTGCGCGACGATAAACCGCCGCAGATCTCGGTTGCGGTCGATGGTCAGCCTTATGTGGATTACAAGTGGGCGGGAGACGAGCCGAGACTGGGCATCCGCCTGCAGGATGAAAACGGCATCGATTTGTCGCCTGGGCGCTTGATGATTGCGCTCGACGATCTTCCGGTGGATTCTACGGAAATCGCTCTGCCCGATTCGATCATTGACGGAAATCAGATTGTCATCAGCTACAATCCCAAACTGACGCCGGGAGAACACATTCTGACCGTACAGGCGACGGACTGTAACCGCAATCTCTCGGACATACAAGAGTACTATTTGCGCATTGCCGAGGAGCTGCAGATTCAGATGCTCGGCAATTATCCCAATCCTTTCCGTCAGGAAACGCGTTTTGCCTATATCCTTACCACACCGGTTGACGATCTGTCGCTCAAAATTTACACGGCATCGGGAAAACTCATTCGCTCATTCAAACCGGCGGATATCATCGATGACCCCAATCCGCTTAGCGCCGATTATCACGAGATTCTTTGGGACGGCAAAGATGCCGAAGGATTCGAGACGGCGAACGGCGTCTATTTTTATCGACTAACCGCCAAAAGCGGCGGTAAAACACGCACGATCAGCGGAAAAATCGCCAAGATTCTATGAAAGCATTGCGAAATTCAGCTTTTATTATTCTGCTTGCTTTTTCATGGCTGAAGGCAGGCGGCCGCTATGCGGGCGCTGCGCTCGAACTGGGCGTAGGCGCGCGCCCTTTGGCTTTGGGAACCGCCGCCGGGGCTATGGGAGGGACCGGCGAGACTTTTTTCTATAACCCTGCTTCCCTCGGCCTTCTGAAAACCACCCGCATTAATCTTATGTATGCACCGACGTTCGGCTCGCTTTTTACACCGATGGCCAATTACAATTATTTCGGCTTTGCTTACCCAATGCCGGGCGGCGGTGTGCTGTCCATCAATTGGACCCGTTTTGCCGTCGACGATATTCCCGTTTACCCCGAGCTGAAAGGCAAATCCTACAGCGAACGCAATGCTGATCTGGAACTGCGGCCGAGCGGAACGGCGCTGGGCTTTATCGAGGATACGGAAGACGTCTTTTACTTTAGCTTTGCCAAGACCCTTGAATCGATTTTTCCTCTCGGCTGGTGGTACGGCGATCTGCCTGTCACGCTTCCGATCGGCGTCAATTTCAAGCTGATAAGACAGGTGTTGGGCGAGGCTTCCGCATCCGGCATGGGCATCGACGTCGGCACCCTGCTCAAATTCAATTTCGGCACGCTCGTTCATCAGCGGGAATTGGGCGATCTTTCTTTTGGTTTTACTGTGCGGGATCTGACCAAAACACCGATCGTGTGGAATACAAGGCACCAGGATCGAATAGAGCGCAGTTACCTTTTCGGCATAGCTTATGAGCAACCCATATTGCGCGGAATTGCGCTTAATTTTTACTATTCGTTGCAGAAAAAGTACGAGATGACGCCTTTTTACGGAGCGGAATTGATCGCCAAGGCAATCAGCCTACGCGTAGGGCGCAATGAAGTCGGCCTGACGGCCGGTGCCGGTTTTCATTGGCGGTATCTCAACGTTGACTATGCCTATGTCACCAACGCTTTCGAGGATGTACATCGGCTGAGCTGCTCCGTCGAAATCGCGAAAAAGAAAACAACGCAGGCGGATAATGAGCCGTAAATGCGAAAAATTGCAGCTTTCATCCAATAACAAAGATGGAATTCTCTGCTTTGCCGCGTCGCCGTATCATTATTCATGGAGGTTGCCATGAGACGAAATCTGCCGACTTTGGTTTTTCTGATCGCAATTAATGCTTTTGCCGGACCGATTATGAACGGCGGCCGCGGCATGCTGCACGTCAAGTCGGCTATGGGCACGCGGCCGAAACAGCTCTGGGCGACCTGGCAAAGTCGGGCGTGGGGGGAGGCCGCTGATGTTCAGTACTTTTCGGACGGCGTCGTTACGCGTACCACCTTTTGGGATGTGCAGGGCGTAATGTCTCTCAATTACGGTGTTCTGCCCCATCTTTCCCTGTCAATGAGCACCGTAATTTATCAAGATGTCAATACCGAAGGGCCTGACGATCTTTTCGGCGATACCAGCCTGGACATCCGCACCGGCAATTATCAAATTCAGAATACCAACGCCTATGTGGGCTTGAATCTGGGTTTGCGTTTCCCGACCGGTTCTTATCACAACATCCTTTTCGAAGAATATACGGCCGGAACAACCGAGGCGGGGCTAACCGGCCTTTTCACCTATCGCTACAAGCTGCCTAATCTGGCTTTTGATTACCGTATTCATGTCAACCTGACCTATTGGAATTATTTCGACAAGGGGGCGCGCCTGGTTGCGGGCGATGAATTTCGTGAAATCAGCGTGGTCAAAAAAAATAGTCAGGCTTTTTATTACGGCTTTGGGTTGGAATTTCCCACCACGCTGTTCGATTATGGCCTCGAATTTTACGGTCTTTCATGGATCACCTTTCCGCCGCCGGCAGCAGGCGGACGTGAAAACTTTCTCTACATGAACATGAGCTTCGGCTACAAACCGCACCCGCGCTTTAAATTCTATACGGCGCTCGACCTGCGGCTCTCCAAAGACGTTGATTACACCCAAGGCCCGCGGCGTACCTTTTCGCAGCTCGACAACTATCCCGGATGGCGCGTTTACTTGGGCGTGCGGGCGATGATTCTGCCCAAATCGCTTTACGATATGTACCGCCAGGCTTTGATCGAGGCGCAGAGCCTCCGTACCAAGTCCTCGGCCAAAAAGACGACGCAATCGGCGCCAAAAACTCAGAGCAAACCCTCCGGACAGACTGCACCTCAGCAACCGAAAAAAGAATGACGCCGACCGCATCTTCGGCTCCTCTTCTCTGCAATCTGCTTGTCCTTTTGCGAAATAGTGGCTATCTTTTATAACTGGACAAGGATGAAGGATAGCATGAGCCAAGTAATTGATTACCTGGCGCGCGGCGGCGTGACCATGATTCCCCTGCTGTTGGCTTCAATTTTAGCGCTGACCATTGTCATCGAACGCGCGATCAGCCTGCGTCGCAAAAAAATTCTCATTCCGGAGATTATTTCCGTCATCGAGTCGCTCGATCGATTGGAAGATATCGAGCTGGCCAAGGCGATCTGCGAAAAACACTCCGGCGCTTTTGCCGATTTGGTGTTGACCGGCCTGCAGAATTTGGATCTGACGCCGACCGAGATGCGCGAGCTTCTGAACGATCAGGGCCGCCAAGAGGTGCGGGCGCTGGAGCGCGGGCTGCCGGCATTGGAGACGATTGCCGGTGTGGCGCCGCTTTTAGGGTTGTTGGGAACCGTCCTGGGAATGATCAAAGTTTTTACCGTTATTTCGCGCGTGGGGACCGGTCAGGCCAGTCAACTGGCGGGCGGCATATCCGAGGCGCTCATCACCACCGTTGCCGGGCTTGTCATCGGCATTCCCTCTCTTATTATGTACAACTACTTTTCCGCCAAGGCCGAGGACTTTATTCTCGATATTGAAAAATATACGACCAAGCTGCTGCATAAAATTCGACAGCTTCAGAAATAGAGGCGGCCTGGAGCATGCAGTTTAAAGACCGAAAGCGGCGGCGACCGACCCTCAACATCACTTCGTTGATCGATGTGATGTTCATTCTGCTGATCTTTTTCATGGTCTCTTCCAGTTTCATCGAGCAGCCGGGCATGAAGCTCGAATTGCCCACCATCCAATCCAACGAAGTGGAGCGTGTGGAAAACCTCGTCATCTACCTGTCGCGCGACCAGGAAATTTTCTTGGGCGAAAAGCGTGTACCGCTGGAAAATTTGGCGGATGAGATTACCGTCCGCATTCCCAATATTCGTGAAAAAACGCTCATTCTCAAGGCGGACCAGCAGGTTCCGCATGGTTTGGTGGTAAAGGTGATGGATACAGCGCGGCGTTGCGGCTTGACCAAAATCGTCATCGGCGCTAAAACGGAGCAGGAGCCGTGAGGAAAACAGCGCGGCTGCTGTTTTGGATCGTTTGCCTTTGCCTGACTCCGGCGGCCGCTGCCGAAGATTTGATCGCACGGCGTGCAGACCAATGGATCGGCCAAGACAGCTTTGAGATCGATTCGTCGGACGGCAGGCTTTGCCTGGCAGTGCTCGGGGACCCTGCCGGCGCCGCTTTTGCCAAACTGCCCTTTGCATTCACCCCCAATACCTGGTACGAACTTTCCGTTCAGATGCGTTATGAGCAAAATGCTTACGCTTCGGCGGCAATGGTCGGAACCGACTTTGCCAATCGGGATGTACAAGCGACGGAAGAGTGGCTGACGGTCACCTTTCGATTCATGGCACCGCGGGACGGCGATCACTATGTTCGACTCGGCCTTTGGCAGGGACGAGGAAGGATACTTTTCCGCTCTCTCCGAATTGCAAAGCTTTTACCCATTCATATACCGCAGGCCGGCATTGAACTCGGCGACGGCGAGTCCATTACAGAGGGACTTTATGCGGCGCATTACTATTTTGCTTCGCTGGGCACCTATGCCGTGCGCACGCTCGCAAGATTTGACGCCTATTTCAATACCAACCGCTGGGACATGACCGATGGTCGTGAGGTGATCTATTGTCATCGCCTTGGCTATTGGCAGCAGATCGACGCTCGGCTGTCTCTCAAGATTTCTTTTAGACAAAGCGGCTATCTTGAACTTGCCGCCTCAAAGAACGGCGTCGATTGGCAAATCATCGGCATAATTTCCCGTGTCGGAATAGCTGAATTCATTTTGCCGATAGAAATCTTTCCCGCCGAACAAGTCTTTATTCGGCTGCAGGCCGGCAGACCACCGACGCGCATTCAAATCGATGAATACCGCTACGAAGCGCATGTCGATTCCGACGCTCCGAACTTGATCGGCAAGACCCGCTTTCTGCGCATAGACCGGCAGGCCGAAGCGGTAACTATCAGCCGGAAAGATAACGAAACGTTTCAGCTGAAGGTAAAAGGTAATGAATCTCTGAAGCTTATTCGCCCGGACAGGCAAGACAAGGCTGCCGAAAGGGTCACTTCGCGCTCTATTCATATCAAATCACAAGAGATCCTAAACAGCGGCCACCTGATCGTCAACATTAAGGGCGACACTCTTGTTTCGCTGCAGCCGGCGGAGCCTCTTTCAGCCTTTGACGATTATGGTGATCGATTGCAGGAGATAGAGGGCGCGGTGATTTGGAGCTGCGAGTCGATGCGCAAGATCGCGCCCGCGCAGGAGCCGCCGAAACGAACCGGCCGCGTCGTTGCCTTTTCCGCGGCACGCAACGAATATGAAGCCGTGCAGATTGTCGTCTATGCGAAAAAGCCCATTCGTCGCCTGTGGGCGTATGTCGAGCCGTTTCGTCACCCTTCCGGAGCTGTTTTGCCTCCCGACTCGGCAACGGTTTACCGCGTCGGCTATGTCCATGTGCGCGTGCCGACCGACGAACGCGGCGCGACAGGTCTTTGGCCCGATCCTCTGCTGCCGTTTGATCGGCCGACGACAGTTCGGGCCGGTGGGAACCAGCCGCTTTGGCTGAGTATTCATGTGCCGTCGGAATGTCCGGCCGGAGACTATCTCGGCCGCCTCGTACTAAAAATCGATACGGAAACCGTGCCCGTACCTTTGCTCCTGACGGTGTGGGATTTCACTCTGCCGCACGAAACTCATCTGCAAAGCGCCGTGGGGCTTTATCTTTCGACCCTGCAACGCTACCACCGGCTCACCGACAACCGATCCTTGACGCAAGTTTTCGAGCTCTACCTGCGCAATCTTGCTCAGCACCGCCTTTCGCCGTTCGATCCTTTTGCTCTTTCGCCGATCCGCGTCGATGTCGACGAAAGAACCCTTGGGGTTCGTTTGGATTTTACCCAGTTCGACCAAGCCTATCGGCGCTGGGTGCAGGGCTTGGGTTTCAACACGTTCCTGCTGTCGATACCGGGCCTGCCTTCGGGCAACTCTCTGCACCTGCAGCCCGGCTTGCTTGCCGGTTTTGCCGAGGGAACACCGCAATACGAAAAATTGACGGCAGAATGTCTGCGCCAAATTCGTTCGCACCTCGAGGGCATAGGTGCCCTCGAACAGGCTTACCTCTACTGGTTCGACGAACCCGAACCGAAATATTATCCTTACATTCGCCGCGTCAACAAATGGATTGCCGCCGAGGCTCCGGGTTTGGCAAGATTGTTGACCGAGCAGCCTGTGCCGGAGCTTTTCGGAGCGGTCGACATCTGGTGTCCCATTTTGCATCAATTTCGGCAGAGTGCGGCCGAGGAGAGAAGACGCCAAGGCGAACGAATATGGTGGTATATTTGTACCAATCCCAAAGCACCTTATCCGGGCATGTTCATTGACCATCCGGCGGTGGAGCTGCGGAGTTGGATTTGGATGGCGTGGAAATATGGGATACAGGGCATTCTGCTCTGGTCGGTGAACTATTGGACGAGCGATAAAGCCTTTCCGCCGCCGGCTCAACAAGATCCCTATCAGGACCCAATGAGCTACCGCAGCGGCGCAGGAGTTCAGCCTGATGAACGCTCTTATTGGGGAAACGGCGACGGCCGGTTGATTTATCCGCCGCCGAGGGATTCGACCGACGGCGTGTGCATTTCAGGACCGGTGAACTCCTTGCGGTGGGAAATTTTGCGGGACGGCATAGAGGACTATGAGTATCTCTTTCTTCTGAAAGCGCTCATCGAATCACATCGACGTAATGTACGCCAATCCCTGCTGTCGAAAGCTGAAGAGTTGGTGAGCGTGCCGAATGAAATTTGTTCTTCATTGACCTCCTTCAGCCTCACGCCCGAGCCCATTTTGGAGAGGCGAAAGCAGGTGGCTGAAATGATAGTCAAGCTGCAAACTGCAACGAGGTAGCTTTGGCAAACATTGTTTTTACGGCCAACATCATTGCGCCGGTCTTTATGATCGTCTTTGTCGGCTACTTGCTGCGCCGTCAGGGCGTCGTCACTGAAAATTTCAACGCCTTGACCTCGCGCGTGGTCTTTAACGCCGCCATGCCCGCCATGGTTTTTCGTGATCTGACGGCTTTTTCCTTTTCCGAAATCTTTAGCCTGCGTCTTGTACTCTTTATCGCGGCCACAGTCACACTGATGTTTTTGCTTGTATGGCCGCTTGCCGGCTTGTTGTCAAAGGACGGTCGAGACCAAGGGGCGTTCATTCAGGGGGCCGTTCGTGGAAATTTCGCCATTTTGGGATTTGCCTTTATTCAAAACGCCTTCGGCGAGGCGGCTTTGGGCCGCGCAGCTCTGGTGCTGGCCGTTATAATGCCGCTTTACAATGTCTATTCCATCATTGCCCTAACGGCGACCATGCATCGGGAACAGGCCGCGACGATAGGGGCGACGATCAAGTCGATCATCACCAATCCGCTCATTCTGGCGTTGGCGGCTGCCCTGCCGTTTTTCATCTTTGAACTGCGGCTGCCTCATTTTTTGCAGCGTTCGATTGAGTATCTGGCGGCCCTTACGCTGCCGCTGGCGCTCATCGGCATCGGCAGCTCGCTGAATTTGCGCCGAATCCAGGCGAGCCGCTTGTTGACCTTTACCGCCGCGGCGATCAAGACGGTGCTGATGCCCCTTGTGTGCACCGCCGCCGCCGTACTTCTCGGTTTTCGCGGCGAAGAATTGGGAATTCTTTTCTTTTTCTTTGCCGCGCCGACGGCCATTGCCAGCTACGTCATGGCCGAGGCCATGGGCAGCAACGGTCGCCTGGCCGGGGATATTGTTCTGGTTACGACGTTGGTCTCGGTTGGTACGATTTCCGCCGGTGTCTATCTGCTGCGCTGCTTGGGCTATTTCTGAGAAGAGGGCGCGGCTTTAACCATCGTGACGCCGGTAAATCCGTAGATTATGGAGACCAGAGGATTGATGAGATTTAAAAACGCGAACGGCAAATAGAGAAAAGGATGAACGCCGAGCGTGGCCGCCATATAGGCTCCGCATGTATTCCAAGGGATCAGCGGCGAGCTGAGCGTGCCGCCGTCCTCCAGAGCGCGGGAGAGATTCTGAAGGGCAAGCCCTTTTTCCTCATATGCTTTGCGATACATTCTTCCCGGCACCACAATCGACAGATACTGATCCGGCGCGATGATGTTCATAACGATCGTCGACAGAACCGTGGCAGTGACCAAAGAACCGACGCTTTTGGCGGTCTTGAGGATCGCCTCGGCGATGACCTGCAGCAGGCCGGTGCGTTCGAGAATCCCGCCGAAGGACAGTGCGCATAAAATCAGTGCCACTGTAGGCAGCATGCTTTCCAACCCGCCGCGACTCAACAGTTCATCCACTGCCTGTACGCCGCTGTGCATGCTGAAGCCGCTTTGCGCCGCCTCCAGTACATCCCCCAGTGAAGCTTTTTGAAAGACCAGCGCGCTGATCATGCCGAGTAAAGCGCCGCCCACCAACGACGGCAACGCCGGAACGCGGAAAATAACCATTGCGATCACCAGCAGGGCAGGAATGAGAAAAAGCGGCGAAATGACAAAGTTGTTCTGCAGTGTATTCAAAATAAGCGCGACGTTTTGGCTGTCGATAGCGCCGCGCCTCGAAAAAAGGCTGATGCCGGTGTAAAGAATGAGCGAAAAAATCGTCGAGGCCCCTGTCGTGTAGACCATATGTCGGATGTGAGTAAAGAGGTCGGTTCCGGCCACGGCCGGCGCCAGGTTGGTCGTGTCGGACAACGGAGACATTTTGTCGCCGAAATAGGCGCCGGAGACGATTGCTCCGGCAGTCATGGGCAGCGGCACGCCGAGGCCGTGTCCCACACCGATCAAGGCAATGCCGACCGTACCGGCCGTCGACCAGGAGCTGCCGGTCGCTAAAGAAACCAAGGAGCAAATGATGAAAACAGTAGGCAAAAAAACGGCGGGCGACAAGAGTTTGAGCCCGTAATAAATCATGGTCGGCACGATTCCGCCGACAATCCAGCTGCCGATGAGCACGCCGATAACCATCAGGATCAGGCACGGCTGCAGCGCTACCGCCACGGCATGTACAATGCCTTCTTCGATTTCGGACCAACGATAGCCCAGGCTTAGACCGCTCAAGGAGGCAAAAAGACTGCCGAAGATGAGGGGGATGTGCGGTGCAGAATGATACTTGAGGACGGCTGCGCCGAGGAAAAGAATCATTAAAAAAACGGGCGCCAAAGCGTGAAGGAGCGTCGGCTTTTTTCGACTCAAAGGTTGCGGCGAAGAAGGTTCTCTTTTCATAGGTTTAATTCTACGCAAATTTCGGAAATTGTAAAAGCGATTTTTAAGCTCTATAGTTTTCACTTGTTTACATTTATGCGTGCCGAATTTTAAATTGACATTTTTCTACAAATAGACTATATTGGAAAGTTATAGCTGTCCAATTCTCTTTCGGAGGAAAGGGTCTTATGCAGAAGGGTTTATATACCAAAATTATTTTCGTCATAGTGCTTCTGATTCTGGCGGGGATTTCGCTCTATCCTACTTTTCAGTTCACCGGACTGCAGGAAAAGGAGACGGCGCTCATCAAGCAGCTTGCCGAGGTATCAGGCCTGACGAAAGCCCAGATCGAAGAAGGGCTGGTGGCCGGTGATTTAGAGGCGCGTCTTCGCAAACAGGCTCCCGCCGCTTCAATCGATCAGGCTGTCGAACTGGGACGACGGCTGACGGATTTGAGCAAAAAGGTCAACAGCATTGAGCGCCGGGCCATTAAGCGCGGCCTGGATCTGCAGGGCGGTGTCTATATGGTTTACGAGGCCGACCTGCCGCAGCTTTTGCGGAACTTGGCGAAAAATCCGGATGATCGGCTGAACGAAATCATCGAAGAGACGAAAAAGACCGTCGAAGAGCGCGGATTGGACTTTTTTTCCGTTCTCGAAGACAACTTTAAGAAACGCGGCATAGAGCTCAACCGTTATTTTGGCCGCAAGGGCGAGACAAACGACAAGGTGATCGCCGAGTTGAAAAAAGAGGCCGAAGATGCCGTCGATCGTACGCTGGAGGTGCTCCGTAACCGAATCGACCAGTTCGGCGTTTCCGAACCGATGATCACCAAACAGGGTAATAACCGCATCATCATTGAGCTGGCCGGTATTCAGAGCATTCAGCGTGCCCGCAACATCATCAGCTCTACGGCACTCCTGGAATTCAAGCTGGTGCAGCCTGCGGAAATGGTATGGTCGGTTTTGGACGATATCGACCGCGTCATGCGCATCAAACAAAAAGGCGCAGCGGCAGCGCAGGAGGATACGGCCAAGACCAAAAGCGCTACGCCCGAGGGACCCAAGGCGAAAGAAACCGAAGTTTCGCTCAGCTATCTTTTTGGTGAAAAGGGGGCCGAAACGCCTTCAGAAGACGAAAAGGTCGTTGTCGACGAAAATACCTTTAGCGATCGACCTTTCAGCTCTCTTCTGCGCCAGCTCCAGGGCCGCAATTTTATCGCCGTACCGATGAAGAATGTCTATGCCGTGCAGCGCATCCTCCAGTTGCCGGAAGTCAAAGAGGTAATTCCGCCGGACGCCGAGTTTCTGTTCGGCAATGCGCCGATGACTCTGGGTGAGGAGCAGTATCAGCGGCTCTATCTGGTCAAGAAGGAGCCCGAGCTGCTCGGCGAGATGCTTTCCGACGCCAGCGTGCAGGTCTCAACCGGCAGCACGTCGCTGAACGCCGGGGCGCCTTATGTGAGCATGGAGCTGAACAGCGAAGGCGCCAAGATTTTCAGCAAGGTTACCGGCATGAACGTCGGGCGCGAGCTGGCAATCGTGCTGGACGGCAAAGTCGCCTCGGCACCCGTAATTCAAACCAAGATCACAACCGGCAGCGCTATGATCGAAGGCTCCTTTACTATGGAAGAGGCTAAAGACTTGGCGCTCATTCTGCGCGCCGGAGCCCTGCCTGCGCCGCTTTATCCCATTACTGAGAACACTGTCGGTCCCTCACTCGGCCAGGATTCGATTCAGAAAGGCCAATTTTCCGCCATCGTCGGATTTATTCTGGTGGTGCTGTATATGATATTCTACTATCGCCTCTCCGGCGTGGTGGCCGATTTCGCCTTGCTGTTAAATATGGTGTTTATTTTGGCCGTGATGGCGGCTTTTCATGCCACCCTGACGATGCCCGGCATCGCCGGCATCATCTTGACGCTCGGTATGGCAGTCGACGCGAACGTACTGATCTTTGAGCGCATTCGCGAAGAGCTGCGCACCGGCAAGACGATTCGCGCCGCCATCGATGCAGGCTACGGACGCGCTTTGGTCACCATTCTCGACGCCAACATAACAACGCTCATCTCCGCTGTAGTGCTTTACAGCTTTGGTACCGGTCCGGTCAAAGGATTCGCCTTGACGTTGTCCATCGGTATCATCGTCAGCATGTTTACGGCCATCTTTGTTACGCGATTGATCTTTGACTTTGTTACTTCACGCTATGCCATCAAGAAACTCAGCATATAGCAGGAACAGTTACCCCTTGCAGAGGAAATGATCTATGATGCAGTTTTTCAAAGAAACGCATGTCGATTTTTTAAAGCTGCGCAGGGCGGGGTATTTCTTCTCCGGCACCTTACTTCTTATTTCGCTGGTTTCTCTGCTTTTGCACGGAGGCCCGAAATACGGCATCGACTTTACCGGCGGAACATCCCTGGAGCTGCGGTTCGAAAAGCCGATCAGCGCCGGTGAGATCCGTAGTTCATTGAGCCAAGCCGGTTACGGTACGGCGGAGATTAAACATATCGGCGCCGCCGACGAGAATCAATTCATCATTCGACTCGAAAAATCCGCCGAAGGAACCCAGATCGGCCAGGTGGTTGAGCAGCAGCTGCGCTCTTCTTTTCCCGATAACCCTTACGAGGTCCTCATGGTGCAGGAAATCGGGCCGAAAATCGGCGGTGAACTGCGGCGCGCGGCCGTAATGGCGATCCTTATCGCCCTGTTCGGTATCCTGGTCTACATCAGCTGGCGCTTCGAGTTCAAATTTGCCGTCGGAGCAGTTCTGGCTTTGTTCCATGATGTTATCATCACCTTGGGTTTTTTCTCTGTGCTCAATCTGGAGATCACGCTGGTTGTGATCGCTGCCTTTCTAACCATCGTCGGTTATTCACTCAACGATACCATCGTTGTGTTCGACCGGATCCGTGAAAATCTCAAAGTGCTGCGCCGAGAGAATTTGTACAACATTATCAACATCAGCATCAACCAAACGTTGAACCGTACCATCAACACCTCATTGACGACATTGTTGGTGGTTTTTGCACTTTACTTGTTCGGCGGCGAGGTCATTCACGATTTTGCCTTTGCGCTTTTGGTCGGAATTCTCATCGGTACCTATTCGTCAATTTTTATCGCTAGTCCTTTAGTTTATGAATGGGAAGCCAAAACCGAAGCCACAAAAGGCAAAAGCGCCATCCTTCGTAAAGCATAAATGCCTGTGTCCTGAGGAGGGGCAGCGATGAACATTGAGGAGCGGGAAGAAAACGGCGTCATCGTCTTTCAATTGGCGGGCAAAATCATAGGTGGCCCCGATGCCACGCAATTGAAAGAACGCCTTCACGCACTTATCGATGCGGGCCGCAGGAATTTTTTGATCGACCTTTCCGGTGTCGAGTGGATGAACAGCACCGGATTGGGACTATTGATCAATGCTTTCGGCGTCGTTCATCAAACCGGCGGCAAGCTCAAGCTTTGCGGCGCTTCGGAAAAGATTCGTCATCTGCTGACCATCACCAAGCTCATCGGTAAATTTTCGCTTTACGACAATCGGCAGGACGCTCTTGCCGCCTTTTAATCCGTTGCTTACTTTTGAACCATCAGCTCCGCGTCTTTTTCGACACGGGGCTTTTTTCTGCTGAGGAGAGAATGCCTGCTTTCGCAGTAATCGGCGCTCAATGGGGCGACGAGGGCAAAGGTAAAATCGTCGATCTGTTGAGCGAAACCGTCGATATCGTCGCGCGCTTTCAGGGCGGACCCAATGCCGGACACACAGTTGTCGTCAACGGCGAAGAGCTGGTCCTGCATCAGATCCCTTCCGGAATTCTGCGACCGCATACCGTCTGCGTCATCGGTAACGGCGTGGTGATCAATCTCAAGGTGCTGTGGGAAGAGATCGAAATGGTCGAAAGGCGCGGCATCGACGTTCGCGGCCGCCTGTTGATCAGCGATCGGGCGCATCTCATTTTCCCCTACCATCGGGCGCTGGATGAAGCGCTCGAAAGCGGGTCGCTGCGGCAAAAGATCGGCACTACCGGCCGCGGCATCGGTCCGGCGTACGTCGACAAGGTTGGCAGGCGCGGTATCCGCGTTTGCGAACTTTTGGAGCCGGACCTCCTGCGGCAGAACATCGAAGCGACGGCGGGGGAATATAATCTCCTGCTGCAGACCATGTATGGGCGCCCGCCGATCGACGTTCAGGCTGTGGTAGAGGAATGCCTAGTATATGCCGAAAAACTCAAAGCGGCCGTCATCGACGCTTCAGTCTATTTGAATGATGCCCTGCGCCTCGGTAAGCGCGTGCTGCTGGAAGGAGCGCAGGGAACCATGCTCGATGTCGATTTCGGAACTTATCCCTATGTCACTTCATCGAACCCGACGATCGGCGGCGCCTGCGTCGGCTTGGGAATCAGCCCGCAAAAGATCGATCGCGTGATTGGGGTGGCCAAAGCCTACACGACCCGCGTCGGCATGGGGCCTTTCCCGACCGAATTCGACGCCGACTTTTCCGAGCAGATTCGGCAGATTGGAGGTGAATTCGGCGCCACTACCGGAAGGCCGCGTCGCTGCGGTTGGTTCGACGCTGTAGTCGTCAATCACGCGGTGCGCGTCAATGGGCTGACCTCGCTGGCCATCACCAAGCTGGACGTCCTCGATACTTTGCCGGAAATCAAGATCTGCACCGGATACCGCTTTCGCGATACCGTGCTGCAGCATTATCCCGCCGGCCTGACGGCGCAGACCGAGGCAGTGCCGATTCTTGAATCCCATGCCGGCTGGCAGAGGCCTACATCCAACTGCAGGAGCTGGAACGACCTGCCGACCAACGCGCGCAAGTACCTTGACCGTATCTCCGAACTAACCGCTACGCCGCTGTCGTTGATTTCAGTCGGACCCAATCGCGATCAGACCATCGCCCTCGCCTAAGCGTGATGTACTGCAGCACGCGGGGACGTCAGGCTGCGCCGGCGCCGCGCTGTCTGCGCCGGAGGTTTTCTGCTCTCGCATAGGTAAAGAGTTCGACCAACTGGGGACGGCTGAGGTGATGCGTTTCCACTGCAAAGGCGGATGAACGATAGAGATCCCACTCATTCATTATTTCTTGGGGAATTTCCAGATTGTTGTAGAGGGAGCTGCCGGGGGGGATGTAAAAGACCGAGGGTCCTACCAAAACGCCCATTTCCAATAGATCGTCAATTGTCTGCTTAATCTCTGTAAACGTCTGGCCCGGTAAACCGATGATCACATAAACCGTCACCATAAATCCCAACTTTTTCGCCGTTTCGACGATGCCGCGCAGGTCGTCGTTCTGCATGGGACGGCTGAGGCGCTGCCGTAAAAGAGGATCTCGAGTAACAAAGGAGAGATTAAGGCGACGAAAACCGGCGAGGTACATCAGCCGGAGCAGCTCGTTATTCAAAGTCGGGTAACACAGGCCGTTCATGGCGGTCAATTCTACATGATGGAGAGCAGGCTCGGCAATGATCTTTTGCAGCAGCTCGGCGAACCAGGCGCGGTCAACCGAGAGGTTGTCGTCTTCGAAATTAATGATCTGCACGCCTTTACTCTGCACCGCTTTCGTCATTTCCCCAACTACATCCTCGACCGGCCGTTTGTCGAACCGCCGGCCGAACATGGCATGCACGCTGCAGAACTCGCAGGCGAACGGGCAACCGCGCGAAGCGATCAGCGAGATATAAGGCTTTTTCCCAATGCGATAGTCTGCCGCAGGCGCCAGGTCATGGGCAGGAATCAAACTCTTCCAATCCACGCTATCCTTGGAGCCGTCGAAACGCCGGTTAAAGAAATCGGGAAGTGCGGTTTCCGCCGGTCCTGCCAGCACCGCCGCGAGTTCCGGCAGCCGATGGTGAATTTCCGACTGAAAGACTGTAGCGTGATGACCGCCGAGCACGATCGGCAGGTTCAAGCGATCAAGTCGACGAATCAGGCGTTCTGCGGTGGAAAAGTAGGCCGTGAACTGGGTCGAAATCCCGATCAGGTCGGGCTGCGAGCGGCATACACGTGCTTCGATTTCATCATCGGTGAGCCCGAAGCGATAGTAGCCTTTGAACAACAGAGGGTTCTCTTCGAGAAAAGGCTTGAGGTAGCTCATTGTCGGCGGAATGGGTAACTGTCGGCGCTTAAGGGGAGAGAGGGCGTCCAAAAGCTCGACGGCACAGCCCAGTCGACGCAACGCTGCAGCAACATAAAGGAGCCCCAATGGATAGAGCCGAATGGGCGTTGTATAAAAGTCCTCGATCGGCGGTTGAATGAGCAGGACTTTCACGGCCGCTTTGTCCTCATGTCGCTAAAAAGCCTTTATCAACCGCCTCTTGGATGAGGGCTTGGGCAAGGCACCACAGCTCCGGCGAGGCCTCCTCGATTCGTGCGTTCATTTTCAAAACTTGCGGTAATCGAATATTGTGTTCCCGCCAAGTTCGGCCTTGAGTATAATAGTTGTGCAGAAGGGGCAACAGGCGGTCCAGGCCGCGAACGAATCGCGCTGTCGGCGTTTCGCCGGCTTCGAACTCTTCCCACAGACTTTTCAGCGCCTCGGCTTCATCGTCGGGCAGAAGAGAAAAAAGACGTTCTGCCGCCTTGCGTTCGAGTTCTTCCTTTTGTACAGAAGCGGCCTCGTCGTACAAAAAGGTGTCGCCGGCGTCGATTTCCACGACGTCGTGCACGAGCGCCATTTTGACGGCGCGCAGCAGGTCGACGCGCGGATCCGCCTGCTCGCCTAAAATGATGACCGCCGTCGCCAAATGCCAGCTGTGTTCGGCGGAATTCTCGCGGCGCGAGCCGTCAATGAGGTAGCTGCGCCGAAGGACGCCTTTCAGCCTGTCGATCTCGGCGAGAAACGCAATTTGTCTTTCCAGTCGCTCGGTCATTCGCTGAAATGCGTCAAAGGCGCGTGGCCGATGGCGTAGACGTTAAAGCCGATTTCGAACATATCTCGGCGATCGAGGATATTGCGGCCGTCAAAAAGAAAAGCCGGCTTTTCCATTGAGGCATAGATTTTTCGGTAATCGAGCGATTTGTAGAGGTCCCACTCCGTGATGATCGCAACGGCGTGGGCACCGGCGGCGGCGCGATAGGGGTCGATTTCGAACTCGACTTTGTCCAGTATGTCGGCCAAATCCAATTTGGCGTTTTCCAGCGCTTGGGGGTCAGTGATGACGACATTTGCCCGTTCTTCGACCAGCTTTCGAGTTACGGTAATGGCCGGCGCTTCGCGTGTGTCGCCGGTGTCCGCCTTGAAGGCGAAACCGAACAAGGCGATTCGTTTTCCGGCTACGGTATTAAACATGGCGGTGACCAGGTTGCGCACAAAACGATGTTCCTGATATTCATTCATGCGCACCACCTGTTCCCAATAGGCGGCCACCTCATAAAGTCCGTAAGATTCGGCGATATAGACCAAATTGAGGATGTCTTTTTTGAAGCAGCTGCCGCCGAATCCGACGCCCGCTTTGAGAAATTTCGGGCCGATGCGGCTGTCGGCGCCCACGGCGTATGCGACTTCGTTGATGCTGGCTTCGGTCTTTTCGCACAAAGCGGAAATGCTGTTGATGGAGGAAATGCGTTGGGCTAAAAAGGCGTTGGCCGCCAGCTTGGAGAGTTCGGAGCTCCAGATATTGCTGGTGATGATGCGTTCGCGCGGCACCCAGTTGGCATAGATCTCGACGATTTGATCGCGGGCGCGAATGCCGCGCTCGGTCTCGCGCGAACCGATCAGCACCCGGTCCGGCTCGAGCAGATCTTTGATCGCCGTACCCTCGGCGAGGAACTCGGGGTTCGAGATAATGTCAAAGTGCAGCCCTTTGTCGTTGTTGTGGAGAATCCGCTCCAATGCCGCGGCCGTGCGCACGGGCAGCGTGCTTTTTTCGACGATGATTTTATCGCTCTCCGCAGCGCGGAGGATGTCGCGCGCCGTTTTTTCCCAATATTGGAGGTCTGCTGTTTTTCCGGCGCCTTCACCGAATGTCTTGGTCGGCGTATTGACGGAGACAAAAATGATCTCGGCTTCTTTGATGGCCGCCTCGATGTCGGTGGAAAAAAATAGATTACGACCGCGGGCTTTTTTGACAACTTCCAGCAGCCCCGGCTCATAGATCGGCAGCTTGTCGGTCTGCCAAGCGGCAATCTTTTCTTTATTGATATCTACAACCGTCACTTTGTATTGAGGGCATTGGGCAGCGATCACGGCCATCGTCGGGCCGCCGACATACCCGGCGCCTATGCAGAGAATTCGTTTTTCAAAACCGTCTTTTGACATGCAATCTCCTTTTTCCTTAATTTACAAAGCTCTATTGTAATTTTGAACAGCATTTTATACTTCAAAGAAGGAATTTTGCGCAGGATGGTTTAGATGCGGGATGCAAATCATTATGTGTAAGTTAATTTAGCGTTGTTTAAAGTTATCGGGATTTCCTAACTTGCTACAGTTGCATAACTAATCCATTAAGGAGGAAATCCCATGGTCATTCACA
>JAPDQV010000017.1:0-23199 GCA_034505495.1 candidate division KSB1 bacterium
GCAAAAGGGAGAGTTGACTTCTTGGCGTCTCGACGGGGTGGAAATGCTTGCAGCGGCGCCGCGAATCAACATTTGGCGGGCGCCGACCGATAACGATGACGGCGGCGGGAATCGGAGCTTCGGCGCTCAGTGGCGCAAAGCGGGCCTCGATGCGGCGCAGTGGCAGGCGGGCAGCGTTCAGCTCGAAAAGAATAAATTCGGAGCGACGCTGAAAGTGACGGGGCGATTGCGTGCTGCAGGCGGAGATCTGCCTGCGCAGGTGACCTACGCCATCGCAGGAGACGGGGAAATCACCGTATCGGTAAAGCTTACGGTTCCCGAATCGATCCCGACTCTGCCGCGCGTCGGCATGGAGTGGCGGCTGCGCAAGGATCTGGAACAAGTCAAATGGCTCGGCCGCGGACCGCATGAAAATTACATCGACCGAAAAGAGAGCGCGCGCTTTGGGCTTTATGATTTGAATGTGCACGATCTTTATTTCCCCTACGTCAAACCGCAGGAGAACGGCAACCGCAGCGATGTGAGCGCACTTTTGATTCACAATCCCTCGCTCGGCTTGTTTGTAAAGGGCGAACCGACCTTTGAATTCAGCGCAACGTTTTACTCGCTGGATAACTTGACCCAAGCCAAACACATCACCGACATTGTCGAGGCGCCGTTTACAACATTGAATATCGACTATCGCCAGGCAGGGCTCGGCGGCGATGACAGTTGGAGTCCGCGCACGCATCCCGAGTACCGCCTTTCGGCGCGCGAATACGCCTGGCAGTATCGTATCAAACCCGTGAACGTACAAGAGAACTCGTTCGAGCTGCTCTGTAAGTAGAATCATTTCAATGTGGAGAGGTTATGAAAAAGACGTGTGCCCTTTTCTTGCTTCTGGTCACATCTCTTTCTGCCAAAGAGTGGTCGGAAACGCCGGAACAAAAAGCTCAGCGCATGCAGTGGTGGACCGAAGCCCGTTTCGGCATGTTCATTCATTGGGGATTGTACGCCATGGCTGCGCGTCACGAATGGGTAAAAAGTCACGAGCGCATTTCCAATGAGGATTATCAAAAATATTTTGAGTTATGGTATCCTGACCTTTACAATCCGAGCGAATGGGCAAAAGCGGCAAAACGAGCCGGCATGCGCTATTTTGTCGTGACGACAAAGCATCATGAAGGTTTTTGCCTGTGGGACAGCAAATATACGGATTATAAAGCTACCAATACGCCCTGGGGCAAGGATTTGCTGCGGCCGATGGTCGAGGCGTTTCGCGCCGAAGGATTAAAAGTCGGTTTTTACTATTCGTTGATCGATTGGCATCATCCCGACTTTACGGTCGACCGCTTTCACCCCATGCGCGACAATCCACAGGAGCGCGCCAAAAACAAGAATCGCGATATGAAGCGGTATGCCGAGTATGTCTACAATCAAGTTAAAGAGCTGATGACCGAGTTCGGCACCATCGACTGCCTCTTTCTTGATTTCAGTTATCCCGGTGATGACGGTAAAGGCCGCAACGACTGGCAATCGGAGAGGCTCGTCCGCATGATCCGCGAGCTGCAGCCCAACATCATCATCAATGACCGTGCCGATCTGCTAGACAAGCCGTGGGGCTGGGATTTCCGCACGCCCGAGCAGTTCATGCCGCGCGAATGGGTCAAATTTGACGGTAAACCGGTGCCCTGGGAAACTTGTCAGACGTTTTCCGGCTCTTGGGGGTATCATCGCGATGAGGATACCTGGAAGAGTCCTCGTCAGTTGGTGACCATGCTCATCGAGACAGTCAGCAAAGGCGGCAATTTGCTGCTCAACGTCGGTCCCACCGCGCGCGGCACTTTCGACGATCGGGCATTGAGTCGTCTACAGGCCATCGGTCAATGGATGGATCTACACAACCGTTCCATTTACGGCTGCACGGCTGCCCCGCAAGAGTTCAAAACGCCGCAAAATTGCTTTCTGACGTACAATCCAAAAACAAACCGCCTCTATGTTCACGTGCTGGAGTGGCCCTTCAGCGGTCTGCACCTTGACGGCTATGCCGGAAAAATCAAATATGCCCAGCTGCTCAACGACAGCTCGGAGATCAATTTTTCGGAAAATCAAAGCGGAGAGGTCGGCGGCCGAGATGTGGTTACTCTGCATCTGCCGGTCAAACAGCCGTCCGTTATCGTTCCCGTCATAGAACTTTTTCTCAAATGAGAACGTTCTTCAAATGCTTTTACATGTTTTTAAGGAATTGTAGATTGAAAAATATCTTGCATCTTTAAAACGCGTTTGATACTTTACGCCGAAAATTGGCAAAAAATGAATTGAACTTTTTATTGAGGTGCGAATGAGCGCAGCATTTATTGACGACGACGATGATTACACCGATGAGTCCTTCGATTTCGAAGACAAAGAGTCCGAAGAAGAAGAGGAAGATTTCGGCCTCTTTGAAGATGAAGAACCCACCGAAGAACACCTCGACGAAGTGATAGAAGACGAGGATTGGGAAGAGGAGCCGGAAGACGCTCTGGTGGAAGACAAGGAATGGGAAGAGGAATTCTGGGATGATGAGGAATGGGAAGACGAGGAGTTGCTGGATGAGGAGGAAGAAGAGGAGGAGGACGAATATGTTGATGACGAGTGGGATGAATTGGAGGACGACGATTGGCTCGACGGCACTCCCGAATGGGAAGGCGATGATGAGTGGGAATAATCTTTGAATGATCAGAGGTCAGCTTTCGCAGGCAGTAAAAGGAAAACCATTCCGAAAGCGCCGTTGGTAGGGGTCGGTGTCATCGTTAAGCGCGGAAAAGAATTCGTTCTGATAAAAAGACGAAAAGAGCCTGCCAAGGGAATGTGGACAATTCCCGGCGGGCACGTAGAGTTCGGAGAGTCGCTGGAAGAGGCGGCACGCCGTGAGATTCGCGAAGAGTGCAGCCTGGAAATCGGCAGGCTGGAGCCGATTCATGTTTTCGATATTATCGATAAGGAGGGAGATAAAGTGCGACGCCATCTGGTCGTCATCGATTATTATGCAGACTATGCCGGCGGTATTCTTACGGCCGGAGACGACGCCGAAGCAGCCGGCTGGTTCACTATAGAGGATTTGGACTCCCTGCCCTGCCCGCCGAATCTCCGAAAGGTGATCCAAAAGGCTTTAGCAGAATAAGAATTTGCAAACAGCGGAGGAACGGGTTGAAATATTCGGTTCAAACAAAGGACGGCGTCGAAATTCTTGCTTTGGAAGATGAGCGGCTGGATACGACCGTGGCGCCCGAGCTCAAAGCCAGACTTTTGGCGATGATCGAAAAAGGCAAAAAGGTGCTTTTGGATTTGGAAAAGGTCCAGTATGCCGACAGCTCAGGATTGGGCGCCATCCTGTTGGGCTATCGTCAGGCGCGAGATCTGGGGGCTAAATTTGCCGTCTGCAACGTCCAGGGACGCGTACGGGCGCTCATCGACATTGCGCAATTAAACGACAAGATCACCATATTTAGGGATACGGACGAAGCCTTGCGAACTTTATAGATGGAAAGAAAAAGGCGCTGCATCAAGCAGCGCCTTTTTTGTTGAACTGCGGCGCGGTGCTTCACCATGTCAGGGTGACAAATTCATGAGCAGCCGCTCGTTTCTCCGCAATTGAGGCATTTGTAACAGGCGCCGTTACGCACCATGATGCTGCCGCAGCCCGAACATGCGGGGGCGTCCTGATCGAGGAGAAACGTCGAGTCGCTCGAGCGGCTCTGCTGTTTTAGGAGCTGCTGCGTTTCCAAATTGCGGCTCTCGACGCCGGTCAGAGTATGCAGCTGCGGTTCCGAAGAGCTGTCGCTCTCAGCCGGCTTGAGATAACGCATTTCCAGCCAGCGGAAAATATAGTCTGCCACCGAGCTGGCAATGCGGATCTTGGGGTTGTTGGTAAAACCATACGGCTCAAAGCGAGTGTGCGAGAATTTGCGCACATAAGTTTCCAAGGGAACGCCGCTTTGCAGGCCGATGGAGATGGCGGTTGCAAAAACGTCCATTAAACCGGAAACCGTGGACCCTTCTTTGGCCATGCGAATAAAGATTTCGCCCGGTGTTCCGTCGTCGTACTCGCCGACCGTGATATATCCCTCATGGCCGCCGATTTCGAACTTGTGGGTCACGGCCTTGCGTTCATCGGGCAACCGGCGACGCACACCCCGCGACCCCAGAGGAGCGTAAGAGGCGTTCTCTTCATTTTTTCCGGTCGAAAGCGGCTGCGTGCGCTTGGAACCGTCGCGATAGATGGCTATGGACTTGAGCCCCATCTTCCAGGCCTGCATATAGGTATTTTCGATGTCCTCCGGAGTGGCATCGTTGGGCATATTGACGGTTTTAGAGATGGCGCCGGAAAGGAACGACTGAACCGCCGCCATCATTCGCACGTGACCCAAGTAGTGGATAAAGCGTTTGCCTTTGAGCGGTTTGAAGGCGCAGTCGAACACCGGCAGATGTTCTTCTTTCAGGTGCGGTGCTCCTTCGATGGTGTCGAACTGATCGATGTAATTGAGGATATCCTTGATCTGCTCCTGGGCGTATTTGAGGCGTTTCAGAGCTTCTTTGACCGTATTGTTGACCAATTTGATCTGGCCGCCGCCGACGAGATTTTTGAATTTAACGAGCGCCAGCTCCGGCTCGATCCCGGTCGTATCGCAGTCCATCATAAAGCCGATGGTTCCTGTGGGCGCCAAAACCGTAACCTGGGCGTTGCGATAACCATAACGTTTGCCCATTTCGGCGGCGTCGTTCCACGCCTCCTTGACGGCGGCGAGAAGAGAAGAGGGAACCAGCTTGGGGTCGATCTTTTCTTCCACCGCGTCCTGATGCATTCTGATGACCCGCAGCATCGGCTCGCGGTTTTTCTCAAATTCTTCAAAAGGACCCATGGAACCGGCAAGAATGGCGGAGGAGAGATAGGCCTGCCCGGTCATCAGCGCCGTAATCGCTGCGGCCATGGCGCGGCCTTCATCGCTGTCGTACGGCATACCGTAGTACATCAGCAGCGCGCCGAGGTTGGCGTACCCCAGCCCCAAAGGCCGGAAACGGTGACTGTTGCGGGTAATTTTTTCCGTGGGATACGAAGCGTTGTCGACAATAATTTCCTGGGCAATGATCATCACGTGCACGGCGCGGCGAAAGGATTCGACATCGAAGGAGCCGTCTTTTTTAATAAATTTCATCAAGTTCAAGGAGGCGAGGTTGCAGGAGGAATCATCGATAAACATGTATTCGCTGCAGGGATTCGAGGCATTGATCGGCGCAGAGTTTGGACAGGTGTGCCACTTGTTGATGGTGGTATGAAACTGAATGCCCGGATCGCCGCAAATGTGCGCCGCTTCACAGATTTGTTTCATGATGTCGCGCGCACGGTAGCGGTCGATGATTTCGCCCGTTGTTACGGCGCGCGTACACCATTCGCGGTCCTCTTCGACGGCCTTCATAAACTCATCGGTCACCCGCACGCTGTTGTTCGAATTTTGGAAAAAGACCGAGCTGTAGGCCTCGCCATTGAATGAGCCGTCATAGCCGGCATCGATCAGCGCCCAGGCTTTTTTCTCTTCATTGGCCTTGCAATTGATGAATTCCACGATGTCGGGATGATCGACGTTGAGGATCACCATTTTGGCCGCGCGCCGCGTTTTACCGCCCGATTTAATAACGCCGGCAAATGCATCATAGCCCCGCATAAACGACACCGGTCCCGAAGCGTGTCCGCCGGTGCTCAAATATTCCTTTGACGACCGCAATGTGGAAAAGTTGGTGCCCGTCCCGGACCCCCACTTGAAAAGCAGCCCTTCGGTCTTGGCTAAATCCAGAATCGAGCCCATGTCATCCTCGACCGAATTGATAAAGCAGGCTGAGCATTGCGGCTTTTCTTCGCAGCCCAAATTGAACCAGACCGGACTGTTAAAGGAGGCCTTCTGATTGACGAGAAGGTGCGTCAATTCTGCCTCAAAGACATCGGCCTCTTCCTGGGAGGAGAAATACTGATCCTTCAGTCCCCATTGCTTCAGCGTCGTCACGACGCGGTCGATCATTTCCTTGACGCTGGTCTCCTGCTTTCCTTTGTCGCGATAGGTGTGAAAATATTTCGAAGCCACAATGTTGATCGCCGTCTGCGACCAACTTTTGGGGACCTCGACGTTTTCGCGCTGAAAAAGGACCTGGCCCTTATCGTTGGTGATAGTAGCCGTGCGGTATTCCCATTCGATTTCGTCGTAAGGATGCCGACCGGCGGTCGTGAAATGGCGCACCAACTGCAGCTTTTTGGCGCTGCCGTTGGACGGAATTTTAAAAATCTTTTGATCGATCGCCTCCACTGCGTTTGCGGCATCGCCGAAATCGATTTGCAGCTCGGTAATTTTTTTCATCCTTCCCCTCGTCATCCAGGAAATTCAAAAGGCCTATCTATGGCGGGAATCAAAGACCCGCTGGGCAATATATCAATCGCTATGTGCAATGTCAATAAAAAAATCTATATCTTGTGTTAATTTTTAGACAGACATCAATAAATTGAACATTTGATGCAGCTGACCTAACACGGCACATCGAATCATAATTCCCAAAAATGCATTGCAAGAAAAAAATATTGCAAAGCGCATGGCAACAACGGCGTATCATTACAAAAGATGAAGAAAAAATTTAACCACCTATTTGAGGTGACACTTTAATTATCGGCCATGCAGGAGAGCTTTGGTCATTGGACCAGTGTCCGCAAACTGCTTCCTGATAATAAAAGATGTTGAAATCGAATTCTTGCCGAAACGCGCTTTGCAACAGCATCTTGAATTTTTATGCATGATCCGTTCATGGTTATGAGCTGACTGCAGCCGAAATTTCGTTTAACTTTATCGAATAGCTCGCCGGCAGGCTCGATAGGGCATTCAATTTTCTATTCTTCCGGATAAATCCACGGTGCGCGATAGGCGCGTCGCAAGAGCTTGTTGGCCTCATCGTCGTTCGGGCAGCGTTCGGCGCGGCCGTCCCAGCGAATGCCGCGCCCCAGTTTATGCGACAGCATGCCGAGGAGGCTCATATTGGTCGATCGGTGCAGGATTTCGATGTCGCATACCGGTTTTTGCCGCGTCTTGATGCATCGCATAAAGTCGGCCCATAGTTCGGGGATGTTTTGATCATCCGGCTGATGCAGTTTTGGGTCTTCGTGGATGAGTTTTCCGCTCTTTTTCGCCGGATAGAACGTCCAACCGTCATGCCAGCCGATATGCACAATGCCCTCCGTGCCGTAAAAGTAGATGCCCAGGGGATGCTTTTCGCAATCGTTGCCTCCGTAACGCCGCGTCTCCCACACGGCGGTAAAGGTCTCGAATTGGAAATTGACGCTTTGTGTATCGGGGGCATCGGGGTTATCTTGGGCGATGAATTTTCCTCCCGCAGAATGCACATACGTCGGGTAGAGCTCCTCAGACCACCAAAGGATGTGGTCCATCCAGTGGACGCCCCAATCCCCCAACGTGCCGTTGGCAAAGTCGAGGAACTGACGAAAACCCCGCGGGTGGATGCGGCGATTGAAAGGCCGCAGGGGCGCGGGGCCGCAGTACAAGTCCCAATCGAGACCGTCCGGCGGATCTTCATCCGGCGTCATTTCCCCGGGGCCGCCGCTGGAAAAAACAAAAGCGCGAATAAAGCCGATTTTTCCGGCGCCGCCCTTTTTCAAAAAGTCGATGGCCGCCATATTATGTGGGGAAACACGGCGGTGAGTGCCGACCTGAACGATGCGGCCGTATTTCCGCGCCGCATTCACCATGGCGCGGCCTTCCATGATGGTGTGTCCAATCGGCTTTTCGACGTACACATCGGCACCCGCCTTGACGGCATCAATGGTCTGCAGGGCATGCCAATGGTCGGGTGAGGCGACGATGGCAATTTCCGGCTTGACCTCGTGCAAAAGGTCGCGGTAGTCGTTGTACATTTTCGGCTTGCGGCCGGTGAGCTTTTCGATTTCTGCTGCCGCGTTTTCGCGAATTGTGCGATCGACATCGCACAGAGCGGTCATCTCAACCTCGCCGCTTTGCAGCGCCATGCGCGCGATGTTCATTCCCCACCAGCCCGAACCGATGAGCGCCGTTCGATACTTTTTCGGCTGCATTCCCAGGAGCGCCGGCATTCCCAGTGCCGCAGCTCCCGCAACTGATTTAACGAATGTCCTGCGATTCATTTGATCCCTCGCAATTAAACACCGAATACTTGTCGCATCTTTTTCAGCCCTGTTTCTGCCGCAGTTTTAGGATCGAGCTGCCACAAAGCGGGGCTGAACAGCTCGAGCGAAAGCACCACAGGCGTTTTTTCCTGCAGCAGAGCTTTGAGCAGCGGCCACGGCGCGACGCCGTCTCCGGGAAGAAGACGGTCGGCGTCTTTTAGCTGTTCCCGGGGAATGTTTGCAGGGAAATCGTTCAGGTGAAAGATTTGAAGAACACTCGGCGCGACATAACCGAGCGCCGTGAACGGCGTGCCGCCGCGATGGAGATGATACACATCGGCGAGGATGCCTGCCTGGGCTATGCCCGACTGCGCAACGATGCACAACGCGTCGCCGAGGGTGCCGACGTTGGCCGAGAAACCCCAGATTTCAAGCTGCGGCGCCAATCCGACGCTGCGCACGGTCTCGGCGGCCTCGGCAAAACGGGCGGCGGCAAGATCAAGATCGATTTTTGCCGATGTCATTCCTGCAGGCGGCAGAGCGATGCGACGGCAGCCGAGCTCAGCCAAGAGCTCGCACGTTGCGCGCAGCTGCGTCAGCGCTTCTCTCCGTTCTGTTTCGTCATCGACAAGCCATCGCGGAAAATCGATGGCGTTCTCGATCGTCAAGCCCAAGTCGGAAATCGCCGCCGCGATGCTCTGCAACGAGGTGCCGCTTTGCAGCGCCGCCTGCACGTCTCGGACCCAAATCTCCACACTGCGGAATCCTGCCGATGCCGCCGTCGACAACGCCTTCATCAGGCCCAGCTTTGAACCGTTGATCGTGCTGGTGTTGAGACAGAAACGAAACGGTTCATCGCCTGTGCAGCCGGCACATCGGAGCATCGATGCGGCCGAGAGCGCGAAAAAGGCTCGAAAAACTTCGCGCCGCGTCACTGCTTTTTCTCCTGATGGTTCCATTCCTTCAGGAAATGGTTGACCCAAAGGTTATTGCGATCGAGTTCGGCTGAAGTCAAAAGGGATGAGCGCGCGCCGACTATGTCGCCCAAACCGGCTTTTCCTAGAGCAATGAGATAGTGAGCGGCGGCCGAGCGTTTGTTCGGCGTCGTTTTTTCGCCGAATTTGGCGAAAAAGTCCAAATCGCTTTCACGACGCAGCTGCGCTTCTCCGTTTTCGATCAGTGCACGATACAATTGCTCGGCCCGCGCAGATAAACCTAAACGTTCCAGCGCGAATGCTTTAAAATAGAGAAGAGGCCCGTAGACGTCAAGCTGCGCAGCCTTTTCAAACGCCCGACGGGCTTTTTCTTCTTGATGCAAAGCCGTGTATGCTTGGCCGATCAGTGTCCAAGTGCGGCACGACTGGGCATCATGAATCGGTCGGCCGACTTGGAGATTGTCTGGATAATCGAGGGCTGCCGTAAAGTCGGCCAAAGCCTGCTGCGGTCGGTTTTCCTTAAGGCGCTTCAAGCCGCGTAAAAGATGGGCATCGACGAAAAGGTCATGAATTTCGCCTCCGCCTTCCCAAACATGGAAAGGATGGGTAGAAAGCACACCAATCGCCTCGTCGTAACGTTCGGCAAGGAGCTGGACTTCGATATAGCGCGCCAAGGCATCGTCGCGGCGAAAGGCGATGCGGCTTCGTTTGTCGAACAGCTTTAGTCGCTTTTCCAAGGGTACATTGAGCTGATCATATACGACGTCCAGTTCATAGAGCACCCGTGCGTCGTTTGGATTTTTCGCAACGGCGTTTTCGTAGCATGTTGCCGCCTGGGAATAGTCGTGGAGCGAATGAGCGTATCCAAAGCCGAGATTTCGCCACGCCAAAGCATAGTTCGGATCAAGCTGAGCGGCTTGGCGCCAGCATTCCATCGCTTTTTGCGGTTGAAGGTCGTAATAGAGATTGCCCAAAGCGGTATAAACTTGGGCGGTGGGAAGATTGGCGGCAGCATACTCCAGCGCCGGAATCGATTCCAAGCGGAAAGGGAAGCAATAGGTGTGCGACGAACCTACTGCCTGGTGCAGGATCCGCTTCGCCTGCAGCGAGTCGCCTACGGCAGCAAGCTGATAGGCGAGGTCGTAGAGAACCATCGGCGAGCCCGAGTCCTTTAGAGCCGTCAGGAGCGAGATCGCTTCCTGACGAAAACCTGCGGATTCCAGCCAGGTTGCAACTTCCAGAAGCGTTTCGGTCTCGTGCGTTTCGGCATACTTTGCGGGATTCGGCGAAAGGAGCCATTGCGCCCAGGGATCGAGAGGATCGAGAGCCGACACCGACTGCAGGATCTCTTCCGCACGGCGAAAGTCTCTCAGCTTTTGCAGAATCATGGCCTTGAGGCAAAGCGCGCGGGTATTTTGGGTGTTGGTTGCCAATGAGGCGTCAATGTGTTCCAAGGCTCTTTCCCAGTCGCTTCTGCGGCAATCGATTTCCGCCAGCTGAAAAAAAGCGGCCGAGCGCTGGGCCATGTCCCAGGCGGCGCGATAGAACGCATCGTATGCGGCGTCCTCTTTGCCGAGAAATCGGCGGACGACGCCCAAATAGTAAAGGGCTTCGGCATCGCGGGGACGCGTATAGTTGCGGGTCAGGCGCCGAACCGCAGCTTCAAGTCTCGCTTCTGCCTCATGATAAAGGCCTCGCTGAATGTACAAAATGCCCAGCTGGGTGTTCGTTCGGGAGTCCAAGGAGTCCCGCTGCAGCACCTGTTCGTAATAAGGATAAGGGTCGACCAGAGGATTGTGAAATTGATCGAGGCGCAGGCCGGTAAGATAGAGCTCTTCATTGTGCGGATAGGTTTCGGGAGCGCGCGGCGGCTCGACCGGCTGAGGTCGCGGTTCGCCCGGACGCGACTTTGGGGTATAACTCAGCAGCGTCGTGTCGTTCTTTATCACTTCTGCCGTGAGGTCCTGCTCGTTAATGGAAAAAGGAACCGGAATGCGGAACTGCTTCGGCTGAGCCGGTGAAACAAAAATCTTTTCTTCGAATAGAGTACGGTCTTTAGTTTTAAGACGGACAGTCGCGTTTTCGATTGGGCGGGTCGAATTCAAATTGAAAATGATCGAGTCTCCAGTCATCTTTAGGAACAGGGCGCCGTTGCGGTTTGCATACGAGAGACCCTGCATATTGCGGATAGGGAACCAGGTCTGCCGAATCGTTTTCATTTCGAACGGCTGAATCCAGCTGTAATCCGGTTGGTTGTCAGAATAGGCGCCCGCCATCAGCTCCAGATAGGGTCCGTCGGCATCGGTAAGAATCTTGTCCCACATCTTGCCTTCTTCTCCGCAACCGAACGTAAAGAACTTTTTGCCCGGTGCGAGATGAACATCGGCCACATAGGCGACGCCGGCTTGTTTGCCGTGATCATAACCGCCGAAATAGTCGGAGGTGTGATCCCACGCGAAAAAAGAAACCGGCTTGGGCAAATTCTTCCACCAGCTGATGTCAACATCATTGTACTCGAACCCACCATAGCGATCATTTGCAATCGGCCAGGAGGCAAATTCGCTTTTGGCGTGCTGCACAACGTACTCGACTTCAGGCGGAAAGAGCACCTGATAAGTGGAATCCACATGCACGGCCGGATTGGCAAAGTAAAGGAACGAGTGAACGAACGGGGTGGGATTAAAAAACTTGAGGTCTACCGTGAGAAGATTGGAATTGTCCGTAAGAGTGATGCCGATCACCATGCGCAGGCGCTGGCGATAATCGATTTCCGACATCCAAAGGGTAACGCTTCCGTCCGCGTTCTGCTGCAGGCGGTAATCGACCGGCATAAAGGTGCGCGCCCGATGATGATGCGGAAAGTTCCATTCGACGCCCCCGGAAATCCATGCCCCCAACATGCCGATCAATGAGGGCTTGATGACGTTTTGCCGGTAAAAAAAGTGATAACCGTTGGTCTTATCAACGGCTTCAAAGATGCGGCCGCCGATTTCCGGCAGCACGCACAAGCGGATATACTCGTTCTCCAAATAGACGGCGCGGTAGGTTTTGTCGGTTTTGACGTTGGACAAAACATCGGAAATCGGATAGGGATAGATACGGCCTTGAGCGCCTTGATAAACTCTGCCGGTGTAAAAACGCGGATTGGGATCCGGCGGTTCGATGCCGTAGGTTGGGAGAATCAGCTCTTTTTCGACGATGGAGGCTGAAAACAGAGGGGAAAGGAAGCAAAGAATCCCCCAAATCAACAGAGCAAAGACGGCTTTGCGCAACATGCCTGCTCCTTTCTTGTTCGACGAAAAAAGGTAGACATCAGATCGGCGAAAGTCAAATGGGGGAATGTAAAAAGTTGTGTAGAGGCGGATGGCCTCTACACAACTCGAAAACGATCGGATTTTTTGCGGCGGCTGATTATCGGCCGATTCTGCCTTGATCGTGGCTTTTGCAGATGACGCGGCAGCTTTTTTCGCAACCTGATTTTAGCGACATTCTTCCTTGGGTAAAGGCATCGACGACGCTGCGCTGACTGCAGTAGGCGGGAGAATTGATCTTGCAGTCCCTTGCCTCATACATCGTTTCGCAGGGGCCTAAACACAACAGCACCACGGCGCCGGAAAGCGCGGCCTTAAAAATGGGCAGCTCGGCATCAACTTCCAAAGTCTCTAGAGCTGCGTCGGTCTTGCCCAAGCGGTTTTTGGGCACAAAAAAGGTGAGTTTGTCAGGAGTGCCGACTCTTTGCACATCGATTTGATAATAATTCGGCCGGTTCGGCGGAGGGGTGATCGTAACCTGAATCGAAAACCAATTGCCGATTTTGAGAGTTGTGGTTCCGGGGCTGTAAAAAGTCTTTCCGTTTATCAGCTTAACCAAATCGAGCGCGGCCGTCAATTCTGCTTTTCCGAAAACGTTCCCGGTGAGATCAGAAAACTGAAAAACCGAAATGATCTCCTTGCTGATGGGATCCTGAAATATATCTTGTTGATACACTGCCTCTTGATTGCACAAAATTCCCTGCACGTAACCGACATAGATCAGCTTGTTTCCAGGTGGCGTAACAGGAAGTCGTTGATTACAGCTGACTCCGGCGAGAAAAATGAGAAGGGCGAAGGCTGCTGAAACAGCCATAACCCGCTGATTTCGCTGCAAAAATGCCGATGCTGATATCATTTGTAATACTCCTCTGTAATTTGGGTGTCATCCTGTCGTAAAAACACGACACCGCTCGGCTTCATTTCACCTTTTAAATACAGAAAACAAGTTGAATTGCATACAGAGATTGCATGCAAACGTGTCCGCGCCGAACATCGCACCTTTGATATGCAACCATCGTGCCGGAAGAACGGCTATGCCGAACGAGCCTCGTTGATTGACCCAATCCGCAGACAGCGAGAAACCGGGGAGTCGCCGCCATTCGAGCCGTACACCTCCGAACCAACCTTCGATTTCACTTTGTTGGTTGGCGTAGAGCGGATGACTGTATCCGAGCGAAGGATAAAGGCCCCACGTCCCACAAGTCAGTCGTTTGCCGACGACGAGGTAGGTTGCGGCAAAATGGCGGGCTGTTCCCTCTTCGATGGTCGAAAAGAGGTCGTGAAAGCCCAAAACCAAAGCCGGCAACTTTTTCGTTTCACGCTGCAGTCGGATGCGCAGCACCGGCGACCGATCGACGGTGTGCGTGGCTTCCTTCGGAAGATCAAGTTGTCGCGTCAAACGCAAATCCAGCTCTAAAAAGGGAAGAAAGGTCAACGAAGCAAAAACTGTTACGGCGTTCCGCCGATGCTCAGTGTAATTAAGAATCTCTTTCGGAATGTACGAGGCGCCGAAGCAAAAGGTGCCGTCGCGCAGCATTTCGGCCGTCGGCGCGCGGATAAAGCCCGGCACGCCGCCCAAAGTCTGCCCCGGCGTCATGGCTAAAGATAGCAGGGGGCTGCAAAACAGTAGAAGAAAAATGGAACAAGATGCTTTCATGGTTTTCCTGCGCTCAAGTCAACCGTGCTCTGCAGATAAGCCGGAAAATAGTCGATCAGCAGTTCTTCCATCACTTCGCTCATTTGCAGCAGTTCACCTCTAAAAGTCTCCCGTTTTCCTTGATAGGCAAGAGAAAAGCGTTCGGTCGGCCGTATGCGGAACGCGTTTCGCGCTCGATAGCGGGAAGGCGGCAGGGGCACGGCGACGCGAACCCCGCCGTTCCATTCACCTTCGATCGAATGCGCCCAAAAACCGATGCGAAGATCACTGAAATAGCGAAAGGTGTCGAAGCGCCACCCTTGATCCCCTTTGAGGAAACGATGAAAGCCGAGACATAAAAAGAGCCGACTGGGCCGCCAAAAATAGGTCAACGAGAGTGAACCGGTCAGGGCGTGCAGCGGCTCATAAATAAATTGTCCATGATCCATGACGGCGTACCCGGAATAGCCGATTCGCCCGTCAAGGGCAAATTTTCCTTTGCCGAAATAATGGCGAACCAGTCCCTGCACGCCATATTGGTCGCCGTAAAAATATCCCGCCGAAATATAGAGCCACGTCATGAAAGGGAACCGACGTATGACGGTTATCTGTGTCGGGCCGAGGCGCGGCACGTTTCCAAAAGCCTCCAACTCATTGTAAAGAGGAATGATCAAGGAAAACGACGCAACCCCGCCGTCGAACACTGCAATCCGCAATTCAGGCAAGAGATTGATCTGCATAGCAAGGGGATCGTCATAATTTCCCAGCACCGCATGAAAATTAGGCTGGATAATCAAGTCGGATTTGGCTTTGGACGGATTAGAGATTGCCGCTTTGTCGAGAAAAGGAACAGATCGTTCGAGATTGCCGACTTGAAGATGCGGGAGAAAAATCCGGCGATGATGCTTTTTCGAACGCACTACCTCGATCTCACGCGTTTCCAAAGAGACCATTGGCATGCCGTACCTGATCGGAACGAGGCAAAGCTGAGGATTGCTTGTCGATAGGCTCAAGAGGCTGCGGGCAAAAGCCGTCTGCAGCCCTCTGACCGAGCTGCGATAGGTGACGTTTTCAAAAGTTACGATCGTTGCGCTGCCGACCTTTTGCGCCGTAACGTTTTCATATCCTGCATCAAGGAGTTTTTCTATAATCTTTTGTTCCAATGCCGGTGAGGATTGGGCTGCCGCGATTCCTGCGGATAACAGGAGCCAAAATGTACTTGCGTGAAATAAAGAAAATGCCGTCCAAAATGCTTTCAAGGCTGCGGAACTCGAATGGAAAATCAGTCAGACACAAGGCCGGTTCGGACAGAGAACAAAAATTTTGGCCTCGAACAGTTCATTATATTCCAAAGACCGCTAAAGAAAAAATGCTCAAAATCAAACATGCGACTGCGTCTTTCTCGAGTCATCACTCTGATCCTTATCGTCTCCGGATGATTCCATGTGAATTGTCGCTTCGATATTGAGTTTGTCGCGAATGGTTGTTTCGATCAAGTCTGCCAAGGCATGTGATTGCTTGAGCGAGTATTCGGCCGGCAGAACAATGTGGAACGTCAATTCGGAATGATCGCCGTATTCATGAAGATGAAAATGATGCGCGTTGAGCGGAGCACCGTAAGCATCATCACAAATACTCTTGATGTTGGAGACCATCACGGAATCCGGCGTCTTGCCCAACAAGGGATTGACGGCCTCCAAAATGATGGTCAATGCGGTATAAAAAATAAAAATGGCGATGAGGATCCCCAGAATGCCGTCTATCCACCAGAAATAACGGTTGAAAAAGATTCCCATCAACATAATGATGGAGGAGAGGGCATCGGAGCGGTGGTGCCAAGCGTCCGCTTTTAATGGCTTGGATCCGGTTTTTCGATAAAAAAAGAAAGCGAATTGGGCTAAAAGCTCCTTGACCAGGATGGAGGTAATGGTAGCGATAACCGCAATGCGCCCATATTCGGCAGCTTGTCCGTGCAAAAGTTTTGTTATCGATTCACGAAAGAATTCATAGGCGACGAAGGACAGCAGCATGCCGACGCTGAGAGCGGTAATTAATTCGGCGCGGCCATGGCCGAAAGGATGTTTTTGATCGGGAGGCTTGTGCGAGATCTTGGCGCCGATAAGGATAAAGACCGAAGAGATGCTGTCCGAAAGGGTATGCATGGCGTCAGCCTGCAAAGCTACCGAGCGTGAAACAACTCCGGCGTACCACTTGAATATAAATAAAGTGAAGTTAACGGCAATGGAAACCCAGCCTTCGAGGTAAGAATATTTTTGTTTTGCCTTCACTAGAAACTCGCTTTTTTTATGAATCAATTTAGAAAGATTTGCATCAAAAACAATATAGAACGAGGAAATGAAACTGAATACTTTTTTGCTTTATAAAGCGCATGATCTAAAAATTTTACAAAAAGTGTTTGCTTTTTCGAAAAAAAAATGTAAATTTACTTGTTTTGATGAGGGTTTGTGTCGGGCGAAAGTCCGGCTCAATTCATAATAATCCATTAAAACAAGAGAGACACCGGTTAAAATCGGGTTATGAGAGAGGCCCTGATTTAATCGGAGAGCGCTGAATGCGCACAGTTAACCTAATTGGGAGGTACAAACATGTTCAAAAAATCACTAGTCGCCGTTCTCGGAATTCTGGTGATCGCGGTGGCTTTCACCGGCTGCGCCAAAGCTCCGCAGGCACTGGTCGACTCCACAAAGGCTGCTTTGGATGCTGCCAAGGCTGCCGAGGCTGACCGCTACGTCCCGGCCGAATTCAAGGCTGCTCAGGATTCTCTGAATGCGGCTTTGGCCGAGATCGAAACTCAGAACGCCAAGTTCGCCCTGATGCGCAGCTACAAGAAGGCTCAGGCCTCTTTGGAAGCCGCCACTGCCAAGGCCAACGAAGCTGCTGCTAAAGTAGCTGAGGCGAAAGAGGCGGTAAAGAATGAAGTTGTCCAGAAACAGGCTGATCTGGCTGCCGCGATCGAGGAAGCCAACAAGCTGTTCAAGAAGGCTCCGCGCGGCAAAGAGAGCCGTGAAGTCCTGACGGCCATCAAAGCCGATATCGAGGCTGTCGTTGCTTCTCAGCCCGACATTCAAGCCACTTTTGATTCAGGCGACTATTTGACTGCTCGCGACAAAGTGAACGCCGCTTTGGCCAAGATCAAAGGCGTTACCGACGAGCTGAATCAGGCGATTGCGAAAAAGAATCGCTAATCCATAGCTGATTGCTGTAACGTTGTTAATCGAACCTCGGCGTTGAATCTCAACGCCGAGGTTTTTTGTATCCGGAAATCGGTCCATCATACATGTTGCTCGATTACTCTTTTCTATCCGATTTCAAGCCGTTCAAAAAAAGATCACCGGCTCAAGAGCGCTACAAAAAATCATACCTTCTGGGCGTTGCGCTGCTCCTGGTAACGACCATCGTTCTTTTTATCCTTCAATTTATCCTGGCCCCGCAGCCGCCGGTGCTGTTGATTCGAGAAAGTTACTTGGCCTTATCCTCTGCCAAGGAAGCCAAAGCCGATGAATATGCCGCGGAAACTTATCGCCAGGCGGAAGAGAGTTGGGAAAATTTGCTTCGATATTGGCGCAGTGAAAATAAGAAATGGCGGGTTAGTCGCGATTATGTAGAGCTTGCAAAATTGGCCCTGCAGACAAAAACACTGTGTGAGGAGGCCAAAAAAAAGTCTCAGTATCAACAGGATTCTTTACGCAGCAGGATAACTATTGCGGCTGCGCTTTTACGGCAAAAAGTGTCAGAGTATAAAGCCGAGTACGGTAATCTTCCCGTCGAAAAGTCGGCGTTGAGACGCATGTCTGAATGTGAGCTGCTGCTGAGAGAGGGAGAGCAGGCGGCGTTGCGCGGCAGGTACCATCAAGCCCTTCAGTGCATTTCGCAAGCCGAGAGCAAACTGAACGGAATTCCGCACGAGGTGGATCAATTGTTGACCTCCTATCTTCGACAGTTACCGACATGGCGCAGGTGGGTCGAGGAAACGCTGAATTGGTCGCGGGAAAACGATAAAGAGGTTATTATTGTCAACAAACTTGCGAGAAAGCTGCAGGTTTACCGCAGCGGTTTGCTCCTGCATGAATTTTCCGTCGAGTTTGGACGCAATTGGTTGGGAGCCAAACGCTATCGCGGCGACGGCGCCACGCCGGAAGGAAAATATCACATCCTGCATAAAAAAGGCCGTAAAGAAACCCGCTATTATTTGGCACTGGAAATCGACTATCCGAATGAAAGCGATCGCGAGGCCTTTGAACTGGCCAAACGAAAAGGAGAGATCAGCGCCGATGCTCACATCGGCGGCCTCATTGAAATTCACGGCGAGGGCGGTCGCGGTGTTAATTGGACCGAAGGGTGCGTAGCGTTGAAAAACTCGGATATGGAAAAACTCTATAATCTGGTCGATGAAGGGACGCCGGTTACCATCGTCGGATCCCTCAACGGCTATAAAAAATAATAGATTGCATTAACCTATGGATGAAAGAGAAGTAGAAAAAGCAGTGACCTCATCCGGCGAGAAAATCCGGTCGAACCGTACGGCTGCAGCTATTTTTCGCGCCTTGGGTGCGGCGGCTTTTGTGCTGCTTTTGCTGAGTGTAATATTATTCTGGTACGCCGATAGAATTCGCGACTTTGCCTTGGACTTAACGGGACCCAAGACGGCGGTTGTCGCAGATCTCCCCTCAGCCAATCAGTTTGCCAAAGAGCTGCAGCGGCTTAGGAAAACGATCGAGGCGCAAAGGTCGCGCCTGGCCAATTTGATTCCGAAAACTCCCTACTTGATTATCAATACATCGGAAAATAAAATCACCCTCATGAAGGAAAATGAAGTACTTCATGAAGGCCTTTGTTCGACCGGCAGCTATACGGTTCTGAAAACCGCCGACGGCAAGGAGATGTGGATCTTTCAGACGCCGCGCGGCATGCTGCGGGTGCAGAACAAGCTGGTCAATCCGGTTTGGCGTATGCCGGACTGGGCGTTTATCGAAGAGGGGTTGCCGGTGCCGCCGCCTTATGCTCCCGAGCGTTATGAGAGAAACGTGTTGGGCGATTATGCGCTCGACTTGGGCCGCGGCTATTTGATACACGGTACGCTCTATCAACGTTTCCTCGGCATGCCGGTTACGCACGGATGCGTACGCCTGGGCGACCAGGAATTGGAAATCGTCTATCATACTTTGGACATTGGTTCGAAGGTCTATATCTATTGACAGATCTTGTCAAATTCTTGCAAAGGTGAGGGGATGAGCCGTTTTTCGATTTTTTACGGAAAAAAGTGGGTGACCACTCTTTTCCTGTTTCTTGTTACGATTCCTTTCGCGCTCCTCGCCGTTTATCTTATCGTTCTGCCGATGCAAAACTTTTCGCACTCCTTGGCCCCGACTAAAGAAGAAAAGGCAGAGTACGACAGCCTCACCGCTGCTTCCGAGGGCGCTTATGCGGATCAAATCGATAAGTTGCGCGGCTTGCGACTCGAAAACGCCTCCCTGCAGGCGCTCCTGCAGGCAGCCCGTACTGATTCGGTCTATTTTGTGCTGAATCTCAAAGACAGCGTATTGAGCATCAACATCAAGGGCGTGCCGGTGCGGAAGAGCAAGTTGAATCGTCATTACCGTTCGGCAGCGCTGGAAATCGTCAAGGACTCACCGCAGGCGGAAGGCTGGCTGTCAAAGCCGCTCATCGCCCGCAAGTCGTGGAGCAGTTTCGTCAAGCATCCCTACAAAATTAAAAATGCACCGCGGGATACTCTTGAGGCCATGGCGATGAAAATGGACATCATGAAACCGGAACCGATCGATGCCTATTGCGCCATTTTGTTCGATCGCAACGTGCTGCTGCGCATGCGGCAGGTAGAGCCGCCGTCGCGCGAAGGGTGGCGCAAGCGGCTGAGCTACGAAGCCTCTTATCGACTCGATCGCTTGAAGGAAATCATCGATGCCGCAGCCAGGCGCGAAATTCCGCAGCATTATTTGATCATTGATTTAGCCTTGCCGCGCAACGACATTGTCGCCATGTATCGCGCTGTGCCGCATCGCTGTCAAATGGTATTGATTTTCTAAGTCGGCGGACTCCGCCGGATGGAAGCAAGGAGGAAAGGGAGATGAAATACAGGGTTTTGGGAAAGACCGGTTTGAACGTGTCGGAAATCGGATTCGGTGCCTGGGCAATTGGCGAAGCCGCATGGGGCAGCCAGCCTGAGCATGAGTCGATTGCCGCGCTGCATCGTGCCATTGATTTGGGCGTCAATTTCATCGACACTGCAGCCGGTTACGGCGACGGGAAAAGCGAACGAATCATCGGCCGCGTACTGAAAGAGAGACGGGAACGGGTTTATGTCGCCACCAAAACGCCGCCGACTCCCGGGCCTTGGCCGCCGAGTCCTTACTGCAATGTCGATGAACGGTATCCGGAATCCTATTTGCGCCGAAACGTCGAAGAGCGCCTTCGCAATCTGCAAACGGACTGCCTGGACATCCTGCAGCTGCACACGTGGACGCGCGCCTGGAACCGCAACCCGCGGCCTTTCGAAATTCTCCGTAAGTTGCAGTCCGAAGGCAAGATTCGCTTCATCGGTGTCTCGACGCCCGAACACGATCAAAATGCAGTCAATGATTTGATGCGGCAAGGGTGGGTCGATACGGTGCAGGTGATCTATAATATTTTCGAGCAGGAACCGGCTGCCGAGCTGCTTCCTTTAGCCCAAGAGACGAATACCGGCATCATTGTCCGAGTCGTTTTCGATGAAGGCGTTCTGACCGGCAAGTACAGCAAAGATTCGCAGTTTCCGGAGGGCGACTTTAGGCGGCGCTATTTTGCCGGCGATCGGTTGGCGCGCGCCGTAGAGAGAGTGGAAGCCATTAAGCAGGAACTTGTCGGTACACAGTTTACCATGGCCCAGGCTGCCGTGAAATGGGCGCTGATGCATCCTGCTGTCGGCACGGTCATTACCGGAATCCGCAACAGTTTGCAGGCTGAGGCCAACGCCGCCGTTTCCGATCTGCCCGATCTGCCGGAGGATCTAATGGTGCGGCTCAGAAAACATGCCTGGCTTCGGGCTTTTTGGTATAGCGGTAAATAAAACGCGACAACTCGGCCAAAAGATATCACTTTTGCCTTAATCGATAGGTGACGTGATCGAAAACACGCTGCAGAATCTTCAGTTCCAAGGTATAAAGCTGACTTATAAGGCGCGCGACTTTTTGCGTCCGCGCGAGATTTTGCTCAGCGAAGTGCCGATCAAGCCGGGTGACGCCGTGCTCGACTACGGCTGCGGCCCGGGCAGCTATACCTTTGTCGTCAGCAAGATTGTCGGACCGCAGGGACGCGTTTATGCGCTGGATGTCGAGCCGCTGGTCATCAAGCATGTCGAAAATCTCATCCGCAAACGAAATATCGAGAATATCCGCACGATTCTGTCTGATTGTGAAACCGGTCTGCCGGACGAGAGCATTGACGTCATCCTGCTCTTCGATATTTTTCATCTTTTTAATGACCCCAACCGAAATCTACGCGAACTGCATCGGGTTTTAAAAAAGAACGGAATTCTCTCTTTTTCCGATCACCACATGGATAGGCAGTCGATTCTCGAGGGGATGACCGCCGGGGGATGGTTTCGGTTTCTCGGCCAAGGCAGCTATGTCTTCACCTTCACCAAGAACCTGCCTTAAGAGGCAAAAGGCGGATCTGCCGTCTCTTTTCAATTCGGCCACTTTCTTCAGAGTAACCAAATTGTCCTTGATTTAGGCCGGCGCGGGTGTTAAATTTCTTTGCCGTCTGCGGAATGCCGCAGCGGTTCGACGTGTTAACCTTGCAGCCTTTTGGCCGGCTTTTCCGATAATTCACAAGGCGAATCTTGAGTCCGACAAAGAGTATCTCCGATTTCGATGCAACGATGATGCGGCGCGCCCTTCGGTTGGCGGAAAAAGGGCGAGGAGCCGTCAGTCCGAATCCGATGGTGGGAGCGGTCATCGTCAAAGAAGGCCGAATAATCGGTGAGGGATGGCACGAACAATACGGTAAGGCGCATGCCGAGGTCAACGCCATTCATCGCTCAGTCGGAGACCTGCGGGGGGCAACGATGTATGTGACGTTGGAACCATGCAATCATACGGGCAAGACCGGCCCCTGCACAATGGCCATTCTGGAAAGCGGCATTTCCGAAGTTGTGGTTGCTTTGCGTGACCCCAATCCCCTAGTCAATGGTCAAGGCATCAATTTTTTACGCACCAAAGGCATCACGGTTCGTGAAGGGGTGCTGGAAGAAGAAGCCCGAGCGCTCAACAAGGGCTACTGCAAGCATGTGAAAACCGGTCTTCCTTATGTACTTTTAAAAATGGCGCAGACGCTCGACGGGCGCATCGCAGCAAGCAGCGGGCAGTCGAAATGGGTGACGGGAGAGGGCGCCCGATTGGCGGCGCGCAAACTTCGCGCGCAGCATGATGCCATTTTGGTCGGAATCAACACCATATTGGCCGACGATCCGCATTTGACCGTCAGTCCGGCCAAAGGTGCTCCGCCTCTGCGCGTCATTCTCGACAGCAGGCTTCGTATTCCATTGGATGCAAACGTTGTGTCCGACGAGATGCCGCACAAAACGCTCATTTTTACGACGGAACAGGCCTCGAAAGAAAAAGTGGCGCGCATTACCGAGCGGGGCGTGCTGGTCAAAATTCTCGAGGCCGATGAACGCGGTCTCATCCCGATCCCGTCCATTTTGCGTACGCTCGGTCAAATGGGCGTGACGTCGATCATGATCGAAGGCGGCAGTCGGGTGCATACGGAATGTCTGAGACGCGGTTGTGCGGATGAAATCGTCATCTTTATTGCGCCCAAAATTCTCGGCGAGGGTGTAAATGCCATCGGCGATTTGGGGATCCGCAACGTCAATGCGGCTTTAGAGCTGGAAATTATGTCCATCAAGCGGCTCGAAAAGGACTTTATGGTGACGGCTTTGTTCAAGCCGAACCCTTACGGTTCCTGAGCATGTTTACCGGCTTGATCGAAACAGTCGGACGAATCGTCCGCATAACAGGCGGCAGGGACGGCCGCACGATCGGCATCGAGGCCGAGTTCCCCAACCGCGACCTGAGAATCGGCGACAGCATAGCCGTCGACGGCGTCTGCCTGACGGTTACGGAAGAAAAGGGCACTTTTTTCGCC
>JAPDQV010000017.1:23209-27014 GCA_034505495.1 candidate division KSB1 bacterium
CGAGGTCGTTGCCGAAACATTGCGGCGAACCACCCTAGCGCACGTTCAAGTCGGCGATCGCGTTAATTTGGAGCGGGCTTTGGCTGCCGGTTCGCGCATGGGCGGCCATTTTGTTCAAGGGCACGTGGACGGCATCGGCAGGATTGCGGCGCTGCAGGACCTTGCTTTCGGCAAGCTGCTGCGGTTGTCGCTTGCGGAGCCGCTGCTTGCATTCGTCGTAGAAAAAGGATCGATAGCGGTGGACGGCATCAGTCTCACGGTTGCTTCCGTCGATTCCAAGTTCGTCGATATCGCCGTCATTCCGCATACCTTGCAGGCAACGACTCTGCATTCTAAAAAGCAGGGCGATGCGGTCAACATCGAGGTCGACATTCTGGCAAAATATGTAAAGAAATTCATGATACCCTCTATGTCTGCAGAGGGTTTGACTTTAGAAAAGCTTTCGCAGTACGGCTATTTGGAGAACCATGATTAGAGATTTTCATACCATTGAAGAAGCGCTCGCGGATTTGCGAGAGGGCAAGATCATCATTGTCGCCGACGACGAAGATCGCGAGAACGAAGGCGATTTTATCTGCCTGGCTGACCGGGTTACTCCCGAGCATATCAATTTCATGGCCAAATATGGACGAGGTCTCATCTGCGTCGGCATGACCGAGGAAAGACTGCAGGAACTGGAGATTCACCCCATGGTTGCCACCAACACGGCCGTAATGGGCACGCGGTTTACCGTTTCGGTCGATGCCCGGCACGGTATTTCGACCGGCATTTCGGCGGCGGATCGTGCCAAGACCATCCGCGATCTGGTCGACCCAGGCGTCAAACCGACGGACTTTGCCAAGCCCGGCCACGTCTTTCCGATTGCTGCCGCTAAAGGCGGTGTACTGCGCCGCGCCGGCCATACGGAAGCGGCCGTCGATTTGGCGAGGCTTGCCGGCGCCTTTCCCGCCGGCGTGCTTTGTGAAATACTGAACGACGACGGCACCATGGCGCGCGTTCCGCAGCTAATCGAGCTTTCGCGCCGCTTCGGCATGAAACTCATTACGGTGCGCGACCTCATCGCCTACCGGCGACGGACGGAAAAATTCGTCGAATGCATTGCTTCGGCCGATTTCCCGACAAAATTCGGCCATTTTCGACTCAAAGTTTTTGCCAGCACTTTGGACAACAAAGAACACCTGGCGATCTGCAAAGGCACGTGGAGCTTGGACGAGCCGGTACTGGTTCGCGTCCATTCCGAATGCATTACCGGCGATCTGTTCGGATCGCTGCGCTGCGACTGCGGCGATCAATTGGCAACCGCTCTGCGTCGAATCGAAGCGGAAGGCAAAGGGGTTCTGCTCTATATGCGGCAGGAGGGACGCGGCATCGGATTGGGCAACAAGATCCGCGCCTATCATCTGCAGGATGAAGGTAAAGACACGGTCGAAGCGAATCTGGAGCTCGGTTTTCCGCCGGATCTCCGCGATTACGGCGTCGGGGCGCAGATATTGGCCGAACTCGGCATCCGCAAGCTGAGGCTGATGACCAATAATCCGCGCAAGATCGTCGGCTTGGAAGGCTATGGGCTCGAAGTGGTTGAACGGCTGCCGATCGAGATACATCCCAATCCGGTCAATGCCCGCTATCTCAAGACGAAACGCGATAAATTAGGGCATTTGATTCTGCAAAACGATTCTTGTTCCTTTTAACGTTTAGCCAAAGGTGACTTTTTGATGACATTCGAAGGCCATTTATCCGCACAGGGGAAGCATTTCGGCATCGTGGTCAGCCGTTTCAACGAGCTGATCTGCAGAAAGCTGTTGGAAGGGGCGTTGGATTGCCTGAAACGTCACGGCGCCGACATGGACAAGATTGACGTGGCCTGGGTGCCCGGCTCGTTCGAGATACCGGTCGCCGCCAAGCGAATGGCGTCGCTGAAAAAGTACGATGCAATTATCTGTCTCGGCGCTGTCATTCGCGGGGCTACGCCCCATTTCGAGTATATTGCCGCGGAGGTGACCAAAGGCACGGCGCAGGTGGCGCTGGAGTATGGTCTGCCGGTCAGTTACGGAATCATCACGCCGGATACACTCGAGCAGGCGATCGAACGCGCCGGAACCAAGGCCGGCAACAAGGGATGGGACGCCGCGCTGAGCGCCATCGAGATGGCAGATCTATTTACTAAACTCAACTAGCCCGCTATCGCATGAAAACGGGTCTGATCGTCTGTCTTCTCGCTTCCTTTGCGGCGGCTGCCGTCGGAGATTGGCGCACAATGACAAACGCGGCCGAGATACGCAGCTTGGTCGGCGCCGATTCCATCCTTTGGGCGGCTTCCAACGGCGGCGTGCTGCGCATTAGCCCTGCCTCAGGCAAAATCACAAAATTCACCAACACCGAGGGCTTGGCACAGATCGACGTGAGCTCGGCTGCCGTCGCTCCGTCCGGAGTTGTGTGGGCAGTACTTCCTGACGGCCTCTTGCAGATTTATGACCCCAAGACCGGCGAGTGGGATAAATATCACGAATTTCAAAACCGCCTGCGCATTTTCACGATTTATCCCTTCCAAGACATTGCGCTGGTCGGAGCCGATATGGGCGTGGCTGAACTGCGCTTGGACGCCAAGCAGCGCTGGGAACGCTCCTGGAAAGCCGAGATCGGCGCCGTCAAACGATTGGCGGTCGCCGTCGGATATATTTGGGCCGCCCAAGAAGACGGCCTACGCCGTATCCCCATTGATTTCCCCAACAAACAGATTCCTTCGGCATGGGAAAAGCTGACGGTGCTGCAGGGTCTGCCTGCCGGAGAAATCACCGCGCTGCTTCCCGCCGAGGGCGGATTATACGTAGGCGCACAAGCCGGATTAGCCTTTTTTGACGGCGTTACCTGGCGGAGGATCGACGTAGACGATGCGGAAGTTCGCGATTTGGCGGAGTGGCAGGGAACAATCTGCTTTGCGTCGGAAAACGGCGTCTATGTTCGGAAAAACAATGCTTACAGCCGATTGGGAGGCGGCATCAGTAATTTAACCGCTTTGGTTGCGGCAGCGGACGGCACGCTTTGGGCCGGAACGAGCGATGCCGGCTTTTACATCTATCGTCCCCAGGATGGTAGTTGGCAGCATTTTATTCCCGACGGACCAGGCAGCAACCTGTTCAGCGATCTTTTGATCGATCGCGACGGCTGCTTATGGGCCGCCTCCTCGAAACGACAAACCGGCGGCGTTTACTATTTTGACGGCAAGAAGTGGCATAATTTTTTTCAGCGCAGCGGTCTGGCGCATTATGACTATCGTACGCTGGCGGAAGATCCTTTCGGCCGCATTTGGGCGGGCAGCTGGGGGGGCGGCGTCACCCTGTTCGAAAAGGTTGCCCGTGATTCGGTCGTCTTTACCAATTTGCGGGATATGAACGGCGGTTTATCAGGCATCCCCGGCTATCCCAATTATGTGGTGGTAACCAAAATCCTGCCCGATGCCGAAGGGCGATTGTGGTTTTTGAACTATGAAGCGGCCGACCGCTACGTGCTGCGCGTTTTCGATCTGGACCGCGATTGGCAAATTTGGAGCACATTGGAGGGAATTCGCTCCACCAAGGTGGTTGATCTGGCAATCGATCCGTACGGGCGCAAATGGATCGCCACCGACCTCGGCAAGTTCGCCATCCACACCACGCGCAAGCGGCTCATCCAGGTGCAGCGCGAGTTGAAGGCGGCGGGCCGGCCCTTCCGCGCCTTCGAGGTGCTCAACCTCGGCCGCTACGAGCGCCAGGCCTACCTGAACGTCTCCGGCCGCCTCTCCGCCAAGAAGAAGGCCGAGGCCCTG
>JAPDQV010000017.1:27024-39298 GCA_034505495.1 candidate division KSB1 bacterium
CGACGACAATAAGACGCCTTTCGACAAAAGCGACGATGACCTGTCAGGCTATCTGGCGGTCGAGGACGGTTTGGAAAGCAACGCCGTACGAGCCGTTGTCTGCGACCTGGACGGTACCATGTGGATCGGTACTTTGATGGGACTTCATTATTGGTTCGGCGGCAAGGTGGGTATCCGGTATAATGTCATCAACGACAATATCCTTTCCCTGTTCGTCGATCCGCGCAACAACAAATGGATCGGCACCGGCGGCGGTTTGAGCGTTCTGGACGCCGACAACTATAGTTGGACGCACTATTCCACTTCCACCAGCCCGTTGACCGCGGATGTCGTGACCTGCTTTGCCCTCAACGACGCCACCGGTGAAATGTACATCGGCACAACCAACGGCTTGTCGATTTTGGAAACACCCTTTACAAGGCCCGCCGCCAATTTGGAGGCGGTCTACGGTTACCCGAATCCCTTTATCATTGATCAGCCGGGAGCAAAGTTTTATATCGATCGCCTGGCCGTGAATTCGAGCGTCCGCATTTTCACAACGGACGGCTATTTGATTCGGACCATTCCGCAAAGCCAAGTCTTGGGAGCCCGCGTGGCTTGGGACGGTAAAAACGACCAGGGGGAGGACGTTGCCGACGGCATCTATATTTTTCTTGTCACAACCCGCGAAGGCGCCGTCAAGGCGGGCAAGGTTGCACTTATACGGCGTTAAGCAGCCGTAAAGGATCGTTGAAAAAAATATGAATTTTGCAACAAAATGCTTGCAAGCCTGTACGTAAAAAACTATATTCTCATTGACGAACAGCAGATCTGTTTCGGAGAGGGTCTGAACATTATTACCGGCGAGACGGGGGCGGGCAAGTCCATTTTGTTGGATGCTTTGGCGGCGGTTTTGGGAGAATCGCCGTCGAAAGACAAGATACGCAGCGGCGAGAACCGTGCGGTGTTCGAAGCGGTTTTTCGCATCGCGCCGACCCAGGAGATTCGCGAACTCTTGGCGGAAAACGAAATCGACATTGGGGAGGGTGAGCTGATCATTAGGCGTGAGCTTAACGATACCGGCCGCAGCCGCAGCTTTATCAACGATACTCCCGTACCCCTGCCGGTGCTGATCAAGCTGGGGGATTTGATGATCGATATGCACGGTCAACACGAACACCAGCTGCTGCTTCAGCCCTCGCGACACATCGACTATTTGGATGCCTATGCCCGACATGAAGATCTGCTCGCCGAGACCCGGGCTGCTTTCCAGGCGCTGAAGGAAAGCTTGGCCAAGCTCGATGAACTGATAGCTAAACAACGGGAGATCGAGCGGTCGCGCGATCTACTGCATTTTCAGTACAATGAGATAGCCGCCGTCAATCCCTCTTTGGAAGAAGAAGAGGAGCTGTTGCGGGAAGAAAAGATTTTGCGCAACGCGGAACGGCTTCAAGAAGCGGCCCTGAAGTGGTACGGCGAGCTTTATGAGAAGGACGGCGCAGCAGTAGAGGTTCTGAGCGCCGCCGCCAAGAATCTGGCCGAGCTGAGCGAAATCGACGCAGCGTTTCAGGAAATAGCCGGAGAATGCGAAAATGCGGCGGTGATGATCTCCGACGCGGCGCGTATGCTGCAAAGATATGCCTCTAAGGTTTTGTTCGACAACGACCGTTTAGAAGCGGTGCGGCAGCGTCTGGCGGCATTGACCGGACTCAAAAAAAAATACGGCGGAACCCTGCAGGCCGTTTTGGAACATTTTGCACGAATCCGCGCGGAATTGGGAGCAGCGGAAAATCTCCAGGAAGAGATCGCACGGCTCGAAGCACAAACGGAAGAGCAGCGCCGGTTGTTGGGCGAACTGTCGCTCAAGCTGTCACATAACCGGCGCGCCGCCGCAGAGTCGTTGAGTCGCGGCGTGTGCAGAGAACTTGCCGCGCTGGGCATGCCCGATGCCGAATTCTCCGTGCTTTTTACGCAGCAGGAAACCGACGGTCGGCTGTTTGTCCGCAACGGTGAAAAAAAGATCGCCGTAACCGGAAAGGGCACCGATCGGGTGGAATTCATGATTCGCACCAACCGCGGCGAGACGATGAAACCTTTGGCCGAAGTCGCTTCGGGCGGTGAGATTTCACGCGTCATGCTTGCGCTCAAGTCGTGCCTGGCCGCTGTAGATCAAGTTCCGGTACTGGTTTTTGACGAAATCGACTCCGGTGTTTCAGGGCGGATTGCCCAGGCCGTCGGCGTGAGTCTGCGCAAATTGGCGGCAGAACGGCAGGTCATCTGCATTACGCATTTGCCGCAGATTGCCAGTATGGCCGATCATCATTTTCTCGTCGAAAAGACGAGCGATGAATTGTTTGTGCGCACAACCATTCGTGAGCTGTCACAGGAAGAGCGACGAGAACAGATTGCGCGCTTGTTCGGCGGCGAGCGGGTAACGGAAGCGCATTTGCAGAGCGCCGCCGAGTTGATGCAGGAAGCAGAACGGCTGAGCCGCTTGGCTAATTGAACCAAAGGACTTAATGCGAGGTTGAAATGAACAAGATGCGATCATTGCGAACCGCAGCAAAAGTTCTTGTGATCTGTGCAACAGGACTTTTCTGGGTGTGTGCCCAGCAGGCCGTTCAGGCGCCGGGGGAAGACATGAGCAGTGAGGACGAGGCCTTTCGCGACGAGCTGTTAGCCCTTTTGGGTGAGGAGGGCGAGGGGGAAGTCGGAACCTTTACCCCTCAAGAAGAGCAGGCGCCGAGCGGCGAGGAAGACCTGAGCGCGCTGCTCTCTTCTCTGGAGGAGCAGCAGGTTCAGCCTATGCCGACAACGCCCGCGGAAGATAAGACCCGCACCGCCTTGATCGCCGAGATTCGGCGCCTCGAGGCGCTGCTGGAAAAGCGAAGCAGTCAAGTCGACAGTCTGAGGCGGATACTCGACAACCGCAATGCGCGAATCGCCGAACTGCAGGCGGCCATTGCTTCGGCGCGCCAGGCTGCGCCGGCCTATGCAGCAGCTCCCTTGGTCGAGCAGCCCTCGACGAGGGTCGTTCGAAGGGGAGGATTTGAACCGTTGCGCGGTTTCAGCGGTCCATTTGTCGAGAAATACAACACGGCGCGGCAGAAATTCGAATCGTTCGACTACCAAGGCTGCATCGATCTTATGAGCGAACTTTTGGCCTCGGAACCCAATCATATTCTGGCCGACAATGCCCAGTATTGGATCGGCGAGTCGTACTATGGGCTGAAACAGTATCAGAAAGCGCTGATCGAATTCCAAAAAGTGTTCAGCTACGAGGCAACCGATAAATATGATGACGCCCAACTGATGATCGGCCTGTGCTATGTCCGCATGGGACAGCGGGAACAGGCCCGCCAGGCTTTCCAAGAGTTTCTCAATACCTACGCCGGCAGCGAGTACACCGGCATCGCGCAACGTTATCTGCGGACTATTTAGGGCGCACTTTATCTATGATAAAAAGGGTCATGTCGGTTCAGAGTGACCCTTTTTTATTGTCGGTTCGACAAGGTGTTTACAGTTTAGGCTGTTTGATATTTTCGCTGTGAACCGATGATGAAAAGTGATGAAAGCAGGTTGTTCATATCAAGTTTGATCGATTTACTGACCTGTCAGCAGTAACCCAGAGGAGTGTTCTTGGATTTTGTCCATCTTCACAATCACTCGCATTACAGTCTATTGGACGGCGCCTGCCGCATTCCGGATCTGATCGACAAGGCGCTGTCGTTCAACATGTCGGCCTTGGCGTTGACCGATCACGGCAACATGTTCGGCGCCATCGAGTTTTACAAAGCCTGCCGGCAGAAAGGGATCCGTCCGATCATCGGCGCCGAAGTCTATGTGGCGCCGGGCAGCCGTTTCGATAAGGGGAGCGATAAAAAAGAGGGCCGCGCCTACCATTTGGTGCTGCTGTGCAAGGACGAGCGGGGGTATCACAATTTAATCAAACTGGTTTCGGCCGGCTATTTGGAGGGCTTTTACTACAAACCGCGCATCGACGAAGAGCTGCTGCGGAAACATCATGAGGGCTTGGTGGCGCTGAGCGCCTGCCTCAAGGGAGAAGCGGCGAACGCGCTTCTCAATCAAGGCTTTGACAAAGCGCTCGAAGTGGTGCAAAAGTACCGCGACATTTTCGGCGAGGATTTTTATTTGGAAGTTCAAAATCACGGCCTGGCCGAAGAGGAAGCGGTTCGTGAAGGCATGTACCGTCTGGCGGCGCAGACCGGCGTCAAAGCGGTGGCAACGAACGACATCCATTACTTGGAAAAAGATCATTGGGAAGCGCACGACATCCTGTTGTGTCTGCAGACCGGCAAGGACTTTGACGATCCCAATCGGATGCGGTATCAGTCGCATGAGCTTTATTTCAAGTCCCAGGATGAAATGGCGGCACTGTTTGCCGACCATCCCGAGGTGCTTGAAAACACACTCGAGGTCGCCGAAAAATGTCAGCTGGAGCTGACGTTGGGTCAATACAAGCTGCCCAATTTCACCATTCCCGAAGGCGACGACAGCAAAACTTTGGGCGAATACCTGCGCAAGTTGGCTTTCGAAGGCCTGAAAAAGCGGTATGATCCTGTGACGCCGCAGCTGGTCGAGCGGTTGGAATATGAGCTGTCGGTCATCGGCCGCATGGGCTATGAAGGCTATTTTTTGATCACGCAGGACTTTATTCAGTACGCCAAGAACAACGATATACCGGTCGGGCCCGGCCGCGGCTCGGCAGCCGGATCTTTGACCGCCTACTGTCTCGGAATTACCGACCTCGATCCCATTCGCTACGACCTCTATTTTGAGCGCTTTCTCAACCCGGACCGCATCAGCATGCCGGACATCGACATCGATTTCTGCTATGAACGGCGCGGCGAAGTGATCGATTACGTGAAGAGAAAATACGGCGAGGGCAGCGTATGTCAGATCATCACGTTCGGCACCATGGCGGCCAGAGCCGTTGTGCGCGACGTCGGCCGCGTATTGAAGATGAGCTATTCCGAAGTCGACCGCATCGCAAAGATGATTCCGGCGCAGGCCAAAAACCTTCAGGAGGCGCTGGATACCGTCAAAGAGCTCAAAGAGATTGCCGAGCTGGATGATCAGCACCGTAAACTGATTCAGCACGCGCAGGTACTGGAGGGCTTGGCTCGCCACGCCTCCATCCATGCCGCAGGCGTCGTCATCGCGCCGGGCGACCTGACCGATTATATCCCCCTCTACAAAAGCAAGGAAGGGTTCGTCACTACGCAGTACGAAATGAGCGTGCTGGACGATGTCGGCATGCTGAAAATGGATTTTCTCGGTCTGCGTACTCTGACGGTCATCAAGCGCACGATCGATGCGGTGCGCGCGAGGGGCATCGATATTGACCTCAAGACGTTGCCGCTGGACGATCCCAAAGTCTACAAGCTTTTTTCCGAAGGGCAGACCGTAGGCATCTTCCAGTTCGAAAGTTCAGGCATGCAGGAGTATCTGCGCAAGCTCAAGCCGAACTGCATTGAAGACCTGATCGCCATGAATGCGCTTTACCGGCCGGGGCCGATGAACATGATCGACGACTTTATTGATCGCAAATACGGCCGAAAAAAGATCGAATACAAACACCCGCTCCTGGAACCGATTCTAAAAAACACCTACGGCGTCATCGTCTACCAGGAGCAAGTCATGCGCATTGCGGTCGATATGGCGGGCTATGCGATGGGCGGCGCCGACACGCTGCGCAAGGTCATGGGCAAGAAGCAGATCGACAAAATGGAGCGTCAGCGCGAAATCTTTGTAGAGGGCTGCGTCGGGCGCGGAATCCCGCGCGAAACCGCCGAATCGATCTTTCAGGAGATGAGCGAATTCGCCAAGTACGGCTTTAACAAATCGCACGCCGCCTGCTATTCGATCGTCGCTTATCAGACGGCTTTTCTCAAGACCTACTATCCTGCCGAGTTTATGGCGGCGACGATCAGCAGCGAAATGGGCAGCACCGAGCGGGTGACCGTATTCCTTGAGGAGTGCAGGCGCATGGGGCTCAAGGTTCTGCCGCCGGACATCAACGAGAGCGGCTGGGATTTTGTGGTAACCGAAGGGGCGCTGCGCTTCGGATTGGGGGCGATTAAAAATGTCGGTACTGCCGCCGTCGAGGCGCTGGTCGCCGAAAGAAAAAGGAACGGCCCCTATCGGTCGCTGTTCGATTTGACGCGCCGAGTCGATACGGCTCAGCTCAACCGCAAGGTGCTGGAAAGCATGATCGAAGCGGGCGCTTTGGACAGTCTGGAATCGAATCGGGCGCGACTCTTTGCTGCCGTGGAAGCGGCTCTGGAATTCGGCCAACGCTGCAAAAAGGCCGAGAGCAACCGGCTGCAGCGGTCTATTTTCGATACCATCGACGAGAGTCCCGTCCAGATTGCCGAGCCGCCTCTGCCCGTCGTGGCCGACTGGCCGATCCAGGAACGCCTGGCGCGCGAGAAGCAAATCCTTGGTTTCTATCTCAGCGGTCACCCTCTGGACGATTACCGCGACGAGATCCGCGCCTTTTCCACGGTGCCGCTCGAACAGCTTGCCGAACTGAAGGATCAAACCACGGTACGGATATGCGGCATGCTCGGCGACCTCAAGACGCACTTGGACCGTAAGAATCAAACCATGGCTTTTTTCAAGATCGAGGATCTGACCGGCGCCGCCGAATGTGTCGCCTTTGCCGAGGTATTCGAAAAGAGCCGCGCCGCCATTGCCGATGGTCGCATGGCGGTCGTCAGCGGAAAGGTGAGCGTCAAAGAAGGGGGCGAAGCCAAGATCATTGCGCAGGAGGTACTGACGCTCGAAGACGCCCGGCCGCGCTTTACCCGCAGCCTCATGCTCAATTTGGAGCTCGAACAGCTGAATGAGGATGTGCTGCGCGAAATGCGCTCTCTGCTCGGCCTGTATCAAGGCGAAGTGCCTCTATTTTTCAAACTGGTCACCCCGCAGAACGGAAATTATCTGCTCAAGGCTAAAAATCTGCGTGTGCGGGCAGACCTTGATCTGTTGGAACGACTGCGGCAAATGGTCGGGCGACAGAACGTTTGGCTCGGCGTATAATCCCCAACCGGCGCTTGCAAATTAGGCCAAAAGTGGTTACATTTAAGGGAGTTAATGAAGGAACACGAGATGGTCGAAAAGCTGATTCAAGAGCTCAAGGAACTGGTGCAAAATCCGACTGAGGTTTTCCAGCGCCTGAAGAACGACGGGCGCTCGGTTTTTGATGTCCTTTCCGATCCCTTGGTCCACTTTGCCGCCATACCGGCCGCTGCGGGATTCATCGGCAAAGTCTTTGTCGGACAAAGCAAAGGGTTGACCGAATATGAGCATGTGTCTTTTTTCAGCGGTTTGTTGTGGGCGGCTCTCCTCTTCATTTTATCCATTATCGGTGTTTACTTTTTGGCATTCGTCGTCAGTCGCGCTGCTGAACAGCTCTACGGCAAAGCGGATGAAACCGCAGCCTTCAAGCTCGTCGTCTACAGCTACATTCCGCTGTTTGCGCTTGGAATTTTCAGCATATTGCCCGCACTTTCGGGACTTTACATCTTGGGCCTTTACGGCATTTATCTGTTTTACGTCGGCAGTCAGATTCTCTTGGAGTGTCCTGAAGAAAAGGCACTGACTTTGACCGTCATCTCCTCTTTGGCTGGTATTCTCACCGCCGTTTTGACCCAGCGTATCGCCGTCTCGTTGGTCTTTTGAAGCGCCGCGGCCGCCCTGCAAAAGCTGCAGTCCAGTTTGCGGTTTGTGCCGCAGCTAGGAATTTCAAACTCTGAGCAAAGCTTATGACACCCGTGCTCATCCTTGCGGCAGCTTTTCTTCTGGTCTTTTTGCTTTCCCTGTTCATTTCCGCCCGCGTGGCGCATCATGCCGGACGATTCTATTCCACCTTTGTTCATCCTTTTATTGCGTTGGTCAGTCTTTATTACCTTTTGGATGCTCTTTTCCGCCAAAAGGAAAGCCTCGGCAGTCCGTTTGCCGTTTTTTGGATTGCAGTGACGACAAGTCAAATGGTGCTGTTTTTTTATAAACAAGGTTTGCTGAAAAAGCAAAAAGGTCTGCAGAGGTCTTTATGAGTGATCAAGAAAATGAGCTTCAACTTATTATGGGCAATCGCCGTTTATCCCTCGTGGAGGGCGATATTACCAAATTGGCGGTCGATGCGATCGTCAATGCGGCCAACGAACGCCTGCAACACGGCGGCGGCGTGGCGGCAGCCATCTCGCGTAAGGGCGGGCCTGTGATTCAAAAAGAGAGTGATGAATGGGTCAAAGCGCACGGGCCAGTTAAAACCGGCAGCGCAGCCTATACCCATGCGGGAATGCTGAAAGCCAAGTATGTGATCCATGCGGTCGGGCCGATTTACGGCAGCGGCCAAGAGGATGAAAAGCTGGCATCTGCGGTGAGATCGTCTCTCGCTTTAGCCGAGGAGCTGGGAGTCAAATCCATCGCTTTTCCGGCAATCAGCGCCGGTATTTTCGGTTTCCCTATGGATCGCTGCGCCCGCATCATGATCCGCGAAATCGCCGACTATTTGCGGCGGGCCGGAACAGTAAAGGAGGTCATGCTCTGCCTGTGGGGAGAACGGGCGTTGATAATCTTTAAAGAAGCGTTGCGTGAATTTAAAAAGAGTTTTTCGAATTAACAGATTACTGCAGGTTACGCTATGAAACCGCTTTATGCCTTCTGGGCGGGCTTTTTGCTGGTCAACATCCTTGCCTGCACAGCCTCGGACCGCGTCCAATTTGTCGAGGCGGAGAATCAGATCGACGTGCTGGTGGACGGCAAACCGCTGACGTCCTATCGATGGGGAGGGAGCCTGACCAAGCCGGTCCTCTATCCGCTCTTTACGCCTGCAGGGATCAAGGTGACGCGCGGCTTTCCGTTTGAAAAGGTGGAAGGTGAAACCATTGATCACCCTCATCAAACCGGCTTGTTTTTTACCTACGATCAAGTGAACGGCAACGGCTTTTGGAACAACACGATTTTTCCGCCGCGCATTGTTCATACAGCCATTCAAGAGATGTATGGCGGGAAAGAAGGTGTTTTGTCCACCGAGTCGCTCTGGATCGACAAGAAAGAGACGCCTTTGCTGCAGGAAAAGCGGCGCATGGTCTTTATTCCCGATGATTCGGAGGTCGCCATTGATTTTTCGATCCGCCTGATCGCGCTTGTGGACAGCGTCGTTTTTGAGGATACCAAAGAGGGAATGTTTGCCGTCCGCGTTGCCCATTGGCTGCGCGAAGAGGACCAGACGGGTCAATATCTCAGCTCAAACGGCGACATCGGCGAAAAAGCGGTTTGGGGAAAACGGGCCGAATGGGTGCGCCTGGCGGGACAGAAAGAAGGACAGAAGGTCGGCATGGTCATCATGCACCATCCGAGCAGCGTCAACTTTCCGACCTTTTGGCATGCCCGCGCATACGGTTTGTTCTCCGCCAATCCGCTGGGACAGTACGTCTTTGAAAGCGCCCGCGGCGTGCCGAACGCAAAGCCATTCCGCCTGACGCTGAAAAAGGGCGAAAGTGCCCTGTTTCGATTTCGAGTGATCCTCTACGACGGCGTTCGCTCGGCCGAAGAAATTTCGGCGCGTTACAAGCTGTTTGCGCAAAATTAGGCGGAACTTTGCCCAATGCTTTCGATGTTACAGAAACGGAATTAAACTAGGATATACCAATGAAAAAGATGCTTATCATAGGGCTGATCACCCTCACCGTAAAGGCGTATGCCGGCGAGTGGCGCTGGCAGATCGGCCCGAATTTGACCTTTGCCTTTCCCGACCGCAAATTTGCCAACGTCACCGAAGTCGGCGAGGGGATGGGCGCCAAGTTCACCTACAACCTCAAGCGGCATCCTTGGATCAATCCGCGGTTCGATGTCGTTTATCTGTCATACGGGGAAAAGCGTTCGGCCGTCGGCTTTGGGAACGGTTACGGCTTTTTGATTCAGACGCGCAACGAGTCTTTTCAGGTCTCTGCGGGTCTGCATATTGCCAAGCCGAACGGCCAAATCCGTTACTATTTTTCACCCATGGCCGGTTTGTTCAACTATCGCGCCGTTACGACGCTGCCGGAGCTTTACTATTATTACGGCTTTCCGTACATGGACACGCACGACAGCCAGACCATTTGGGCGGCGCGCATGCAGATCGGCGCCTTGTTCGATATCGGTTTGGGCCCTCTGATCGATTTGGCACTGGGCTATCAGCACATGTTTAACGTCAGAACGCGTGTAGGTGAGGAAACGAAAATCGGCGACGCACACGATTTGATGGTTACGGTAGGATTGATGATCTTTTCCGGCAAACCGAAAACCAGGGAATGGCGATGAATAAGAAAGCTCATGAACCGACGGTAACTCCTGAACAAGTCGAAAAAATAGCCCGCAACCTGCATCACGATCCCTTCGAGATTTTGGGACCGCACCAAGTGACGATCGGCAGAGCCAAAAAATGGGTCGTACGGGCCTGGCTGCCGGATGCTGAAAAGGTATGGGTACGCACGCCGGATTCGCGCAAAGAAACGCCGATGCAGCCGGTCCATAACGAGCACTTTTTCGAAGCGGTAATGAGCTGGAAGGAACTGCCGCTCTATCAATTCCATGTGCGGGCGCATAACGGCCACGAACGTTATGTGCATGATCCTTATTTTTTTCTGCCGCAGCTCACGCCCGAAGATCTCTATTGGTTCGGCATGGGCGACCATCACAAAATCTATGAAAAGCTCGGCGCGCATCCGATGACCGTTAACGGCGTGCACGGCGTCTACTTTGCCGTTTGGGCGCCCAATGCGCGCAACGTCAGCGTCATCGGCGATTTCAACCAATGGCACGGCGGCAAGCATCAAATGCGGGTGCTCGGCAGCTCCGGTATCTGGGAACTGTTCGTGCCCAACATCGGCGTAGGCGAAAAATATAAATACGAGATCAAAGACCGGCACGGCAATTTCTACATCAAATCGGATCCTTACGGCTTTTATCATGAAGTAAGACCGGCTACGGCCTCGATTGTCTATGACATCAACAACTACGAATGGCACGACGAAGAATGGATGCACAAGCGCTTCACCACCGACCCTCTCAACAAGCCGATATCCATCTATGAAGTGCATCTCGGCTCCTGGCGCCGCGATCCGTCCAACCCGGATCGATTTCTCTCTTACCGCGAACTGGCGCCGCTGCTGGTCGAGTACGTCAAAGAGATGGGCTATACGCACATCGAGCTGCTGCCTGTACTGGAGCACCCCTTCGACGGTTCCTGGGGCTATCAGGTCACCGGCTATTACGCGCCGACTTCGCGCTACGGCACGCCGACCGATTTCCAATATTTCGTCGACTATTGCCATCAGAACGACATCGGCGTCATCCTCGATTGGGTTCCCGCGCACTTTCCCAAGGACGCTCACGGCCTGGCCCGATTCGACGGTACGGCTCTCTATGAACACGCCGACCCCCGCAAAGGCGAACACATGGATTGGGGGACATTGATCTTTAACTACGGCCGAAACGAAGTGCGCAACTTTCTCCTCGCCAATGCGCTTTTTTGGCTGGAAAAATATCACATCGACGGTCTTCGCGTCGATGCCGTGGCTTCCATGCTCTATCTCGATTACTCGCGCAAACCGGGCGAATGGATCCCCAACGAATTCGGCGGCCGCGAAAACCTCGAGGCCATCCATTTCCTCAAGCGGTTCAACGAGCTGATTTTCAATTACTTCCCCGGCATCCTTTCGATTGCCGAAGAATCGACCGCCTGGCCGGGGGTCTCGCGGCCTACCTACGCAGGCGGCCTCGGCTTTAATATGAAGTGGAACATGGGGTGGATGAACGATTTTCTCACCTATTTCAGCAAAGATCCCGTGCACCGCAAATATCACCAGAACATGATCACCTTTGCGCTGCTGTACGCCTTTAATGAAAACTTTGTGCTCGTGCTCAGCCATGATGAAGTGGTGCACGGCAAACGGTCGCTGTTGGACAAAATGCCGGGCGATTTCTGGCAAAAATTTGCCAATCTGCGCGCTTTGCTGGGCTTTATGTTCGGTCATCCCGGCAAAAAGCTGCTGTTTATGGGGTCGGAATTCGGCCAATGGCAGGAGTGGAACTATCGGCACAGTCTCGATTGGCATCTGCTGCAGTACGAACCGCACCAGAAACTGCAGAAACTCGTACGGGATCTCAATCATCTTTACCGCAGCGAACCCGCTTTATACCGATACGACTTTGAACCGCAGGGTTTTGAATGGATCGATTTTTCCGATGCCGACAACAGCGTCATTTCCTTTTTGCGCAA
>JAPDQV010000017.1:39308-39840 GCA_034505495.1 candidate division KSB1 bacterium
TGTTCGTCTGCAACTTTACCCCCGTCTATCGTCCCAATTACCGCATCGGCGTGCCGGAGGCCGGCTTTTATCGCGAAATCTTGAACACGGACTCGGAGATCTATTGGGGCAGCAACAAGGGAAATTACGGCGGCAAACATTCCGATCCCATTTCCTGGCACTATCGCCCCTACTCCATCGAAATCGATCTGCCGCCGTTGGCAACGGTCGTGTTCAAACGTCAGGTATGACATTCCAGCAAACAGAATAAATGCAGCGGCGCCTTTTGCGGCGCCGTTTCTATTTCGTGACGTTATGAACAGGGGGCGGTGTGTCGATCAAATTCGGGGGCGCTAGTCTTTGCAAATCTGGCTTATCATGCGGATAAATAGTACCGGTTTTTATGGGGCTCTAACTTCTTGCGATTTCATTGTTTAACTCGTGAAAGCCGCCGCTGCCCAGGTGTACGCTTATTACCGCGACGAAAGATTAGAACACGGCGAGGCCTGGGCGAACAGCACAATCTATCCCCAGCCGAATCACGGTTCCTTTG
>JAPDQV010000017.1:39850-57647 GCA_034505495.1 candidate division KSB1 bacterium
ATGAGTAGGAGCAGGTGGTTAATGCAAGCAGACCGGTCAAACTGCATGTTCTGAATAAAGAGAAAGAATTGTAGTTGATGACTAATGAGACTGCAAAACTTGTTGATAGTCATTTCTCTACACTAAACGGCAATCTCTCGGAGAGCACCAACAAAATTCAAGAAACCTCGCAATTGTTCCTCGCGAAGATTCAGGAACTAAAAACGGATATAACTAGGGAATTGACAAGACAAATCGATACCCATTTTTCCTGGGTGGATAAAAACATTTTAGAGAGTTTAAGATCTATTAAGGAAGAAAACCAAGAATTGTATCATGACCTCAAATCAAGACTCTTTTCTCTAACGGTTCTGATTTTTATTTTCTTTATTTCTTTCGGCTTATTGTTTCTTTACATCACAATGAAATAAATTTGTTACGACGAAAATCTCGTTTTCCTTTATCCGCATTTAAATTTTCGGTCAAGAAACGTAACTAAGCAAAATTGAAAAGCCATGATGTCAATTCAGGGCTTTTTTTCTTACTTTTTGTGTCAAGTGCCGCTTAAAGTCATTCCTATATGCCGTCAATCACCGATAGTTTTTAACCCTCATTTTACCTTTACCATTTGCTTTGCAATGATATTCCCCTCGAATTTTAGTAGATAGAGATAAATCCCGCTTGCTGCACTGTTGCCGTAATCATCTCTTCCGTCCCACTGAATAAAATGGCTGCCGGCGTCCTGATTGTTGTCAATGAGTGTTCGTACTATTTTTCCGTTGGCATCATAGATTTGCAGCATGACCTGGCCCGATTTATTCAGCGAGTAACTAATTTTCGTCGATTCGTTAAAAGGATTAGGATGGTTCTGATCCAGCTCAAACTCCTGCGGGAGCCCCGACTTGACTTTCTCGACAAAGCTCACTACGGTCAATACTTCTTGACCGAATGCCATGCATTCCGATCGTTTGAGATTATCATAATCCTCGAAATTTTTCATCATTTCAGCGGTCTGGGGATCCATTAAGGATTTTGTTATTCTGCCCAAGAATACTCTCGACAGCACATTGCTCACCCCGCATAGTTTTGCCAAATGGTTATCAATGAACATCGCCGTTTGCTGCGGTCCAACCGGCCTGCCCATATTGCCGCAGACTGCAAACAGACCGCGAACCTTTGCCTGCAGCACCTCTTTATTCCTGGTGATGTAATTTTGTAACTCCTGCCGCGTCACCGAGCTTCGAATCGCTCCGCCGACGACGACATATTCGTATTCGCTCAAATCGGGATTTTCGCGTACGTCAAACACATTGGCAATGCCGCCCATGCCTTCAGAGATCCACACCGCCGCATCCCGAGCGCTTCCGCACCAAGTGCCGTACAATACGGCCCATTTCTTGTCGGACGGCATGGGATAATACTCCAGCGCCCGCGCCCGCTTTGTCAAAGCCGCCATACCCATTCCAACCAAGCTTAATTTGAAAAAATCTCTACGGTCCATAATTATTTGCCTCCACTGTTAAGCTTATTTCATAGACCAGCTGTGCATGAGTTTGTTTGGATTTTAGGTCTTTAATTACAGCTAAATCTAGGCATTTGGGAAAACGCCCCATGCTCGTTCGCTGAATGCAGGAGGTTTAAAGTCCCATACGAATCCCTAACAAAACTAGAACTTGACGCCCAGTTTGATTGATACCTCCGGCGTCGGGTCGATCGAAAACGTCAACGCCGAAAATCTTACTTCCCAATCGCCGCTGATCGGAAAGCGCACTGCTGCTGCCCAGGGGTTCAGGTAAAAGTGCCTGCTGAAACGCCACGTACAGCCGCCGCCGATGGTAAATATCGTTGCTGAGTACCCGCCTCGTAGACCGCTTGTATTTTCGGTGAATTTACCTGTCCAGCAGACGATGGTCAGCACCTCGACCTGCCCATGGAGTAAACACCGCAGATCTCAAGCCCAATGCAGGCTCCAATCCAGATACCGTGAAAGAGATCGTTGGAAAACATAGGCATGTGAAGAAGACGAAAGGCCAGCTCATACCCGGCAATTCCAAGTAAACCAAAAGCCGGAAGGACATTGCCCTTTGCATTTCGAAGCATATTGATAACCTCCTTGACTGTGTAGCGGCCTAACAGGATATTATTCGTCTTTAATGCTTTAAGAAGCATCCATTTTTTCTTAGCTATTCTTTAATAAGCAGCTTTGAATATGAAAAACTGCTCCTCCTCCGCACCGATCGGCACAGGGGAGGAGCATAGGCCATACCTTTGAGAAAAGGGAGGAGTAGAGGATAAGCAATTTCCCCCCTTTAAGGATTATTCCGTCAAAACCTACATCACCGTGACTTTAATCGCCTTCAAATCCTTATCCGCCGAGCTGTTGCCGTAGAGGATTTCGTATTCGCCCGGGGCAACGGTCATCTTGCCGCTCTTCCGATCGAAAAATTCAAAGGCGGAATAGGGGAGGGTGATTTGCGCCTTGCCTGATTGTCCTGCGGGAACAGTTACACGCTGGAAGCCACGCAGAGTTTTCAAAGGTCCGTCGGCGTCGTTGATTTTTCGAATATAGACCTGAACGACTTCGGTGCCGTTTCGTTTGCCCTTGTTGATCACCGGCACCGTTAAAGAAACGGATTCGTTCGCCTGAATTTGGGTTTTTTCGATTTTAGCTTCTCCAATCTGGAAAAGAGTATAGGAGAGCCCATAGCCGAACGGGAACAAGGCGTCGTTCATAAAGCGGTAAGTGCGGCCTTTCATCGAATAATTCTCGAAATCGGGCAGCTGATCGGAATTTTTGTAAAAGGTGATCGGCAGTTTGCCGGAGGGGTTGTAATCTCCGAACAGCACGTCGGCTACAGCCTGACCGCCGGATTCGCCCGCATACCAGGCCTGCACGATCGCTTCGCAGGTCTCCGTTTCGGGCGTGAGGGCAATTGCGGATCCCGAACAATTGACGAAAATAACCTTTTTGCCGGCCTGCTTGAGTGATTTGAGCAGATTACGCTGAACGGCAGGAAGCTCGATATGAGTGCGGTCGCCGCCCTTAAAGCCGGGCAGATTGACCGGCATCTCTTCACCCTCGAGTCGACCGGAAATACCGCCGACAAAGATTACCGTCTCGATGCCTTTCAGCTTTTGGATGAGAGAGGTGAAATCGATCTCGACCTCTTTGCCGAAATCAAATTCCAGACTGGCCTGCCAGTTGTTCAGCTGCGTAAAACGGATTTCAAAGAGATATTTTTTCCCCGCTTCCACTTTATAATGGGCTTTGGCGGGGAGTGTGCGCCAATTATAGCTTCGCGCGACCGATTTGCCGTTTACCAAAAGTTCCATGGAGCCGGTCGCACCATAGTTGAAGGTGATCTCTTCATCCTGTGTCGCTTCGAATTCCGTTTCATACTTGGCGGAAAAGCCTTCCAACATGACTCCGGGAGCAAACTCGTGTTGGCCGGCAGTCGTCAGTTTGATCGGTGTCGTAATATACTGAACGGCAACCGGTTCACCGCTTTGATTGCGATTGTTCCAATAAGTCGCCTTGATGCCGGGTTTGCCTTCGAAGCGGAGACGGTTGAAATAGCTTTGCGTGACTTTATCGTCAACCAGATCGCAGCCCTTGTCGTAGAAAAGCTTATCAGCTGGAATTTTAGAACGGATGCCTTCCAAGATTGTGATGGTTCGAATCGGTTTGCCGTTATAGTTGCCCCACAGCATGACCGCGTCGTCGGCGTTAGGCCCAATGACGGCGATGGGTTTGCGCGGGGTTTTGCTGAGCGGAAGGATGTTGTTTTTATTTTGCAGCAAGACGATGGACTGCCTGGCCATTTCGAGAGCCATCTGCCGATGCCGTTCATTGTTGATGATCGAATAGGGAATTTTGGTCCAGGGCACCAAGGAATCCGGGTCGAAATCGCCCAGTTCGAAGCGGCCTTTGAGCACCCGCATCAGGCTTTTATCAATGTCTTCCGGCTCGACCAGATCTCTTTCCACTGCAGCCGCAAGGGTTTTGAAGGGATAATTGGCCCATACGCACTCCACATCGGTGCCGGCGAGAACCGCTTTCGAAGCCGCATGCATGGGGGTGGAAGATACCTTGTGGCTGTTGAAAAAGTCGGTCACGGCGCCGCAATCCGAAACGACCAGATAGGGAAATCCCCATTCTTCACGCAGGATGCGCTGCAGGAGCCGGCGATTGCCGCAGCAGGGCTCATCATCCAGGCGATGGTAGGCGCACATGACTTCCCGGACATGCGCTTCCTGAACCAGAGCCTTAAAGGCGGGCAGATAGGTCTCGTACAGGTCGCGCGGATCTACTGAGTTGAGATTGATTTCATGTCGGCTCCATTCCGGTCCGGAATGCACGGCAAAATGCTTGGCGCAGGCAAGCAGCTTGCGATATTTCTCCGTCTCCGGCCCCTGCAGTCCTTTTACAACCGCAATGCCCATTCTGGCCATCAAATACGGATCTTCGCCGTAAGTTTCCTGGCCGCGGCCCCAACGCGGGTCGCGAAAAATGTTGATGTTGGGCGTCCATACGGACAGACTCAGGAAACGACGGTTCTCACCGCCGCGGCGCAGATGCTCATGATATTTGGCTCGGGTTTCATCCGAAACGGCGGAAAAAATCTGATAAACCAGTTCATCGTTGAACGAGGCCGCCATGCCGATGGGCTGCGGAAACACCGTTACGCTGTCGTTGTTGGCCAAGCCGTGCAGGGCTTCGCTCCACCAATTGAACCTCCTGATGCCGAGACGCGGTACAGGCTCCGATTGATCGCAGAGAAGACCGACTTTTTCCTCTAACGTCAGTCTGGACATTAAATCTCGCGCTCGTTCCTCAAAACTGAGATTCGGATTCTGATAGGGCAGGTCCTGTCCTACGACTTGAAACGAAGTAAGGAGGATGAAACAGATACTGATAAGAATTTTTGCCGATGTCGAATTGGTGATCATGACGATTGACCTCATTTGGTAAACTGATCACTTTAATCTTGGAACAACAACTGGGAAAATTCGCGCAGGCTTCGTCTCCAGGTCAAGAACTCATGCGCGGTATTCGGCGAAACATAGAGAACGCTCCGGATTCCGGCCTTTTGCAGCGCCTCGATATTTTCGCGCGGATTGCCGCCGGTCAATTCCCGACCCAGCCGCATCATCCAATCCAACTCTTTGCTGCCGTAACTGACAAAGACCAATTTGACCTTTTCACGAAAGTCCTTGGTCTTTTCGACATCTTCCATAGAAATCGAAGCACCGCTGAACAGGCCGATATAGGAAAACTTGTCGAGATTGGCCAAGGTGATCATCTTGGTCTCCATGCTGCCCATGGAGAGACCGGCCATGGCGCGGTATCGTCGATCAGCAAGTGTGCGAAAATTCGCATCAATATAGGGTATTAGCTCATCCACCAGTACGGTCTGGAACGGCTTGATGTCGAAGGATCTCAATTCACCGATCCGGATTTCATTGGTCATTCCATAGGTCATGACCACGATAAACGGTTTGATCTTGCCTTCGGCGAGAAGGTTGTCCAAAATCAGATTGGCGCGGCCCTGGTTGGACCAAGCGGTTTCATCCTCGCCCCACCCGTGCTGCAGATACAAAACAGGATAGCGCTTTTTCTTGTTTTTCTCGTAATCCGGCGGGGTATAGACAAAGGCACGGCGAATGGTGCCCGTACTTGGCGAGGGGAAAAGGACCTGCTGGACACGCCCGTGAGGGACATCTTTGAGTGCATAGAAATCCTGGTCGAAGGCCGGGACTTCGATGCCGCTTTCCCAGCGACAGGAGCCGTAGAAATTCAGCGTACCGGGGTCGTTAAAGGTGCCGCCGTCGACGGTAAGACGATAGTAATGGAATCCCTCGTCCAAGGGTTCAGCTGTGGTGCCCACCCAGGCGCCGTCTTCGGTTTTCGTAAGCTTGGTGCCTTCCCGTCCGCCCAAGCTGACGATAACGCTCTGCGCCTGCGGAGCAATAATACGGAAGCGGGCATATCCCTGGGAATTGACTTGCGGATATTCTTGCCCGGGCTGATTCAAAACCGACGGCTTGAAATCGTCTTTAATCTCCGGCTTTTCCATCTGCGCGAAAAGCAGGGAAAAAACGGCGAACGAGAGGGCTAAACAAAAAAACTTTCGCATTCTGATCTTTCCTCCTGCAAAAGGGGTCATTGAGCTTTAAAGAGCTGGAGGGGCTGCAGCCTGCAACCCCGGACGTCTTTTGTTTTTGAATATCAGCTGAGCGAATTGATAAAAACTTCTGCGCCAAGTCTGCCACTCATGAGCGGTATTGGGCGAAACATAAAAGTGGGCATTTATGCCGGCATTCTTGAGCGCTTCGGTGTTTTCCTGCGGATCGCCGCCGAAATTGAATCTGCGGTTTTCCAGCTCGCGGCTGCCGTAGCCGACAAACACCACTTTGACCTTTTCCTTGAAAGCCGGATTTTGCTTAATGTCTTCCGGTGTGATGCTGCCGCCGCTGAAAATGCCGACATAGTTGAACAGTTCTGGATGGGCAAGGGTAATAACGCGCGTCTGCATGCCGCCCATGGATAGGCCGGCCATCCCTCGGTGTTTCGCGTCGGCAAGCGTCCGATAATTCGAATCGATAAACGGAATAATGTCTTCGATCAGGGTCTTCATGAACTGATCGGCCCAGCCCTGCGGCGGCCATTGACCGCTGGGACGCTCACCCGGTTTGGGTCTCGGCACACCCGCCGGCCAGCTCCAGCTGCCGTTATCCATGACAATGATAAAGGGCACTGCCTTGCCTTCTGCAAGCAAATTGTCCATAATCAGGTGCACCCTGCCCTGATTGGACCAGCCGGTTTCGTCCTCACCGCCGCCGTGCTGCAGGTAAAGGACAGGATAACGTTTTTTCGGATTTTTGTCGTAATCCGGCGGCGTATAGACAAAGCACCGTCGCACGCTGTTGGTGACTTTGGAAAAATAAAGATTCTGCCGAACTTGACCGTGTGGCACGTTTTTCAAGGCGTAGAAATCCTGATCCTTTGCGGGCACCTCGATGCCGCTGCCCCAGCGGGATGCGCCGTAAAAGTAAAGGCTGTTGGGATCAGGAACGGCCGCGCCGTCGATCCAGAGTTGATAATAGTGAAAGCCTTCGTCCTGCGGCTCCGATTCTCCGATCCAAACGCCGGTTGAATCTTTGACCAAATCATACTTTACGGCGCTGATATCCAGCTGCACCCTTTGGGCTTCCGGCGCCGAAATTTTGACCCGCACCCGACCCTCGGAATTGACCTGCGGGTAATCCCTCCCCGGCTGATTCGTCGATGCCGGCTGAAAATCTTCGACAACCGTCTGCTCACTTTTGCCTGTCGTAAAAAACGCCAGGAACAGCATCATTGCAAAGGCGAATAGTTTGTTTCGGTGCATAATTCCTTCTCCTCGATAGTTTTGGGGTTTTATTTATCTGACTTTTTGTTTCCAAGAGTTCATATTCACCCGCTTTTCACGAAAAAACAACGGCACACTTTGGCCTCCGGCAAAGGCCGATTGTCGCTGCTTCAAGAATCATAACACCGCGAGATGCGACTGTATTAAAAGCTTTTCAATTACAACGAAAAATTAAGGAAAATGTTCTTACACACCGCATCATTCGAAATATGTAACTTTACCTGATGCGGCCTTTAGATTGACATGTGAATGGACAAGATTCCGCAAACGATCAACAGATTGGGGCAGGGTTTAGCGGCGCGAAAATGGAAGGAGATTCTCTGAAAAGAAATTCTGAATCTGTACCAGAAATATTTCTTTTCGGCTTATGAAAACCCTGCTTCAAAGAACGTAAAATGAACGTTCATTGTTTGTTTCGGCTGTCTGCAGGGTTGTCAATGCCGGCAGGCAGGTTACGGATGCCTGCCGGCAATTCATGAGATGAATTTTTATTTTACAATGGAAAATTTTTTCGTTTGCTGCAGGCTGCCCGCCTCGATGACCATAAAGTAGACGCCGGACGCCAGTTCGTTCCCGTCGAGCGTCAAATCGTGATTTCCCGGCGCAAGCCCGCGAAAGATTTTTTGATCGATCTTTCGCCCCAGCAGATCATACAATTGCAGAACAACGTCGCCGTGATGCGGCATAGTGAGCCGGAGGGAAACCGAGTGATTGGAGGGATTCGGATAAACATCGGAAACGTCGAAATCGAAAGTCGACTCTTTTTTATCCAGCACGTCTATGACGTTGGTCGGTGTCAGCGAAAAGGCGATGTCGGGATTAATGACGATATCATTCAAAGCGAGGGTGCTGTCGCTGCCGACATAGTGAATGGACAGGTTTTGTATTTCACCGGTCTGAGTGCTGAAAAAGGTTACTTTTTGCATGCCCGGAGCGAGTCGCCTGACGACGAAACTGGTCGTCACTGCCGGCGGCATGCCGTTATCCAGCACATACCGCCAGCGCAGATTGCGGTGAGCAGCATAGAAATAGACGGCGCCGTCATTTTGCTGCGCCACACCCCAGCCGCGTACATCCGGGTTCGTAATAGTGACCTGAGCGTCGCGAAATGAATAGCGATTGAAAGGAATTTGCGACAAAAAGGCGGAGACCGGCTTGTATAGGGGGTAAAGGTTATGATTACGGATGTTGATCGGATCCCAAATCAAGCCGGTCACTCCGCCTGTGTTCAAGTGTCCCCATAAAAAGCCGCGGAGCCAGATTCCCGCCGTGTCCTGTGCCAATGCCGGATCGGAAGCCTGTCCCGCCGGGGTATCCAAATCGGTCTCGCCAAGAACGACCGGCTTGTTGCGCAGCGGATCATCGCCGATGCGCTTGGAATAGATGTAAATCATGGCCGCCGGGTCCTGCTGCATCTGCTGCCGGTTGTAGGTTTGTCCTAAAAAGACGCCCGAATCGATAAAACCGGTATTGATGACATAGGCGTGTACGTCGCCGTAATCGCAGCGGGACTGATTCCAGTAATTCGGCACCCAATCAGCCCAAAAGGAGGTGGTGGTCATGATCGGCCGTGGAGAAACCGTTTCGAAAAAGTCATTGAAATCGTTTACCAAATTAAAGTAGCTTCCTGGCGCACCTTCGTTCACCAGTTCGAAAGAATGAACGGCATCCGAGTAACCCCAGCGGGCGATCAGATTGCGCCAATAGTATTCATACAATCTTCGCAGCTTGGTGTTGGGCGGCGCGTCAAAGTCGCCGTTGAAATCACTCGGTAGGCCGCTCGGATCGATGTGGTTTAGAATATAATCGCCTTTTTCTAATATGACGATTTTATAATGGACGTTTCGGAGAGTCGCCTGCTCAATCATATAATCGAAATAACGCACCTTTATGGGATCAAAGTAATAGTGCGGATTGGCGCTCCATTTGCTCATGATGTTCTGCTTGAGGCGGCCGTCAGGCAGAACTTCCTGCAGCAAAATCATGTCGATATAGGCTTCGCCGGTCACACTGCCCTCCAGCACGGCATAGAGATTGGGCAGTTCGCGCTCGCCGGCGCCGGAAGTGTAATTTGCCGTCAGAAGCAGCCAGTCGGTTGTGCCCTTGATCGGTCCGAGCAACCGCGTGCCGACGTTCGGATTGACGATTTCCGTCCCGCCCCATCCGGCGGTTTTGAGGGAAAATCCGCCGTTGCCGGTCACGTTCTCGAGCTTGACGCGCACCGTGATTCGATAGGTCGTGTTGGGTTTGATCACGGTGCCGCCGTCGTAAAAACCGCGAAAAGCGGCCGGCGTATTGACATTCGAAACCGCGGGCGCTGCAAGACGAATGCTGAAATCGCCGTTCTTGTAACGCCGATTGAAGCGATACAAGGGAGGATTCATATAGCCGTTGTCGGGCATTTGATGATGGGTCGTCCAGGCGCACCAAGGATCCGAGAATTGTGAAACCGGACTCAACCAAACGCGCAAAAGGCTGACGCCGTTTTGCGCGTAAGCCTCGATTTTGTTGTCGGTATTGCGCGGGGTATCCGGGCCGTCGCCGAAGCCTAAACCGTAAAACGGCGAGCCGTCAGAATATTCGAAGAAGCGGTTGTTGTTTTGGCTGACCTGCAAATAACCTTTGTTATTCGAAGCGGCTGCAGTTACGGTGCCCAAATCGTAAAAGCGCGTTCCGCCCTGATCCTGAGCGCGTAGCGTGACGGAGTAGGTTCCGGCTTCGGGCAGGGAGGCTCGGACCTTCCAAATGAACTCACCGGTAGGCAATAGATAGTCGTCGAAGCGTTGGTAAGGCATATCGTAAAACGCCGGAAATGTCCACGTGCGATTGCCTTTTGTAAAGATACAATCGACGCTGACGCCGGTGCCGCTGTTCAAATTCGGCGGGGGAGAGGGATCGTATGGAAACCAATAATTGTCGGCAATAGAATTCAGCTCAAAGGTAATCTCGATTTTTGCAAAAGTTTGTACATTGCGCGAAGAAAAGTTGACCGTGCCGAGAATCGGTCCGCTGTATCCGGCCGGCATGCGGACGATTGTGATCTCTTTTTTATAAAATTCGTTATTAACGCGTTTGGCCTGCAGGATCACGTCGTTGCGGCCGTACTGCAACGGGGTAGTAAACGAGAATTGCGTTCCATTCAGCGCGGCGAACCCGCTTTGATGATTTTTTTCGTTGAACCAGAACAATTCCGGCACCGACTCACTGCAGGTACCGGTCAGCAGCAGCGAGGCCGCATCGGTCTGGTAATAATCGCCCTGAAAAGGCGAGGTCATTTGAATGGAAAACGAGGACGGACCCGCGACATTGATAATGACGCTTTCCGTGTCGACGCCGTTGTCATCGTCGCGCACGGTTGCCGTTGCTGTATAAGTGCCGGGCAAAGCGTATGTATGTACGGCCTGATCATTTTCGTAAAAGGAGCCGTCTCCGGGTTGGATGACATAGCTTTCGATGACGCCGTCGGCATCCGCTGCTGAAAGTGAAAAAGAGACCGTCAAGGGCGCAGTGCCGGATGTCGGCGAGGCTGTAAACGATAGGAGATCCGGCGGCAGGTTGACGGCGCTCTTTTTGAACAGCTTGACCTCATCGATGTAAAAAACGGCATTCCAACCGGAACCGCCGAAAAAGCCGATCTGTACTCGGACGACGTTTGCCGATCCCGTGTTAAAGGAAACGGCAAACGAGAGCCATTTCCCCTTCGGCCGGTTGTTCGGATTGATGAAAATCGACGCCCCCAACTGGTTCCAATTATAGTCCACGACGCTGCACAAGACACCGCCCCAATCGTCGCCGCTGAAAGCCGGATCCAGGTAAACCCAAAAGGTAAGCTTGTAATTTTGATTGGGCTCGACATCCACCAACTGATCGATTTGACCGTGCGAGTTGAGGAATTTGGCTGCGTAATTGCCCGAATATTTGATGGTCGAACTCAGGATTGCCGGCGCGCTCCAGCCGTTGAAACCGTTCTCAAATCCGCCGTTGACGAGCAGATTCTGCGGCGTCTGCGCCGAAAGCCGTACAGCAGATGAAAACAAACCAATCAGTAATAGCGCTCTTTTCATTTTACATACACCACTTTTGAGGTCTTGATCATTTTGCTTTGATGAACCGGATCTTCGGCGGTGATGGAGATTATGTAAAATCCGGACGAAATTCCTTTTGGGGTCCATTCCGTCGAGTATTCACCGGCAGCATAGAATTTGCCTTTAACGAGCGTATCGACCAACTCGCCCAAAGTCGAATAAACGGCAATGTTGACTTTGGCCGGAGAGGGCAGCTGAAATCGAATGGTCGTTTGCGGATTAAAGGGATTGGGATAAGCCTCGAGCATGAATTTTTTATCCGGCTGCTGCTCCTGATTGACCAGAATGACGCGATTGTCGAACAAAACGATGTTCGACATCGCCGATAGATTGTTGAAATCATCGGAAGATTTAACGGCAATATAGTAGGAGGGGGCCAAGCCGAGCACGGGCAGAGCCAGCGTATCCGGAACGCCCGCTGGTTTGATGGTCTGATTGTAAGGAATCACAGAGTAGGTGTTCCAATTTGCATCCGTTATCGGATTAGCGGAATAGCGGATGTGGTAATTGAACGGCCTGCCGTTCAGGCCGTTATCGGAGGGAGTTGTCCAAACGAGAAACGGCTGAGAGTTTCTGTAAATTACCCTCAAATCCGTAATGGCTGCGGGCGGCGTATTGTCGGAAAAAGTCCGCACATCCACCCATTGTGTCTGACCGCGCACTTCGACGGCATCGATCAGCATTTCGAGCCAGTGCGAGTCACCGATGCCGTTGGGCACGCTGCGTGTATAAAGAGCGAATCGATCCGGATTTTGTTGCACGATCCAGCGCTCGATCGGCGAAGTCATGCCGCAAACCTCGGTCGGCAAACCGACGGATTCATCGCCGGTCCACCGCGACCAGTACGGCACCGAACGAATCCACCAAATCGGGAATTTTCGTAATTCGTTTTGATGCGCCGCCAAAGTTTCGGACCGATAATAGTCATCCAAAAACCTACAGATTTCAGGTGGAATATTAAGGAAAAAGAAATTCATGAATACGAAGTCCCTGGCCCGATCCGTATCGTAAGGATAAGGCGCATCCCAGCCGTATAAACCGTTATAAGCAAAATTGCGCGCCGAATCCAGCAAACCGGTGAACCGAAGATACGTGTTGAGTTGATTCAAAACCGTCTGCAGAGTGGCGGCATCGTTCATATAGTGCGCCATGCGCGCCATTGCCACGGCGGCGCCGAGGCCGCTCAATAAATTCAATTCCCGATAGGCGAAATTATTATAGTATTCACGAATCATGTTCCAATTTTCGGAAATGATCGCATAATCCTTGGAATTGAAAGCATAAAGCCAGATGCCGTAAAGAATATGCATCACCGGCCGATTCCCGATATTTGCGTAAATATCCTCTCCCCAAACTTGACTGAGGGGATGATATTCCCGGCGTTTTCCCTGCGTACGACTTAAATGAGCCGTAGACCATTCCCTGTGCTGCCAAGGTGAAGCAGTCGGATGCGCCAATTCGGCGCGAATGTAATCCCCGACTGCCGTTCGCTGCGCCGGCATCAAATGGTTGTAGGCTCTGGCCAATGTCCAGATGATTCGAGCCGGCTCAAGGTACATAAAATAGGTTTCCCAGATGATGTCGCCGTAATAGACCCGTAACGGAGCTAATGCGTTATATTGCAGGACGGTGTCGATCTGCGCCCGCAGTTCGCGCAGCATGGACTCGGGCGCGTTGACGTTGTAGGTGACCGGCGTTTGCCATATATACGGACTGCGGTCTTGTGCTCGAATCGAGGTAACGAATAGCAGAAGAAAGAATGTATTTTTTAAAACGCTTTTCATATCCCACCTCTTAACGTAGATCGGTTTCCACGCAAACCACGCCATAATTTTCACACCAAAACGCAAATCCGCCTGCAAAAGAGGGCGCTACGCGACCCTGCCAATGCGGCTGCGAAGTCTCGGGAAGATTGATCTCATTATAAACATACCAAAAATTTGCACCGGTAAAATCGCCGCCGTCGCGGACCTGAGCTTCCACCTGAACGTAGGAATAATCGGCAGTGGTCAAATCGATGACCTGGGTGCCGCGAAAATTCTGTCGCATCCAGAGCAGATTTCCGGAAACCGAAAGCGCATAGAGATTGTCTGACTCGCGCATCCACATGCCGCCGTCTCGTCCCAACTCAATTCGCATCCGTCGACCGGTTTGCGGATGGATGTACATGATATCCATATTATAATTCGATCCAAAAATGGAACTCGGACCGTCGGTAAAGGTGGGAAAGCGGGTCTTGAACCAGCTCAGGACGCGATTTTGATTGTCGACCACCATGCTGGGCGGCGACATGCCGCAACCGTCATTTGGACCAGAGGCGATCGGAAACGCTTCGTCGAAAGAAGGCAGTCGAAAAGCATATTTGGTTTTCCAGTCCGGTGAAGCGTAAGGATAAGGACTGTTACCCGTTAACCAAGCAAGGATCTTTTGTTCTTCGTCGTCGAACGAGGTAGATGCCTCCATAACCTCTTCCATCATCCATTCGCTGCCGAACATCGGCGCCGGAACGGCCGTGACATAAGCCATATTATCGAGAATGACCACATGGGTATCCCGAAAGGACTGACCGTAAACGCGGCGGCTGCGGAGTAAAGCCCCAGTCTGCGCGTTCAGCAAATGGACGTTCATATCCTCTGAACAGACCACCAGATAGTTGTCATTTGCCGCCGGCGTGCCCTGCACAGGATAGCGAAGGTTCTGCGACCAAAGAACCGCGCCGCTCTGCAGATCGATGGCGGAAACCCGACCGGAGTGGTCTGCGCAGTAAACTCTGCCGGAGCGAATGATCGGCGCAATGGTAATCGCTTTGGGAAAATCGACCCGCCATAAAATGCCGCCGGTCGGCGTCGAGAGGCCGTAGACGCTGCCGTAAAGCCCGGCAACGACTACGACCGACCCTTCGACGGCCGCTGTCGAAACCACCGGATTGTCGAGCCGGATCTTTTTTCGCGTGGCGCCGTCGAAGCGACGTACAAAGAAAAAGTCGCCGTCCATGGTGCCGAAATAGACCAGCGAATCATCCGATACAACTTGGACATTGCCTGAGATCGTAAAGTCGACGGACGCAGGAAGTGGAAAGCTGTAGCCCGGGCGCGAATCGAGATCGTGCGGCCATCCGGGGACACTTCTGCGGTTACGGAGCGTCAAGTTTTCTCCAACCCAAAACCACCGTACCCGATAGGGCGGTGAAACCGTAAAGGATACGCGACCATGATGCTCGGAATTGTTCTGCAGCTGCCTCCAGCCCTGAGGATAAAGCTCGATTGAGAAAAGAATAACCAGCAAAAGGATCAAAAATCTTAGCATACGGCTCCTCCCTTGGGTTTAGGGAAAAAGTAATCGATGATTAATAAAAAATATTCCCTAAAAAATCATGTTAAAAAATTATTAAAATAATCCAATTCGGTATCGTAACGAATCTTATTGTATAAAGACTTTTATCGCGACGGCAGCAAGTTTTTACTTTTTTTATTATGAATCTATTATGCCGTTAGCACTACAGATGCATATTGGGGCTGAAAAATCCTTTTCTAAGCTGCAAGATTTCCGCGCTGATATATGGGCCTATACCCTTAATATCTAATCGAAAAGCCATTGAGGGAGGGTGTTGAATCTGTGAGGCTGAAATTTGGTGGAAAGGTCTATTTCGGACTAGGTCGACATCCTTATATATTGAAAAGTGGTGCTAAAGAAAGGGCAGGTGCTCACAGAAGAAATGAAGCGCCTGCCCATTGAAAGCCTCTATATCGTTTGCATGATCTTCTAGGGTACTCCGATCCTAAAGCTTAACCTGGAAATCAACGGCGGTTAGGCAACAGATCGGTTAGAATAGAAACACCGGCTAAAACGGGAAACAGACCGAAATATTCGGCATAAAGCTGTAATAGACAAGTCCGAATGACTGCAATGAGCGGACGCCCATTTGATTTGTCGCATCACTGTCGATATAACCGTTTTTATTCCAAGTCCAATGTCCGCGTTCGCCGCTTCCCATCAGTCCGTAATTCAGGTTGTAGCTCAAAGAAATGGGAAAATAGGGAAACTCGTATTTTAAAATAAAAGAACCAAAATAGACACTTTGGTCGGTAAAGGATAGTTTTCCTCTGTGCGGGAAAGAAATGCTGCCTCTATCTACGTGTTCTTGATAAAGGTTGTAGCTCATTTCCGAGACTTCCGGTTTTCCGGTCCCAATCGCCACACCCAAAGAAAAACGACCCAAAGTACGGTCTGTTAGGATCGGCATATTGTACCCAAGGCTGATATATGTAAACTCATTCTTAAATTCTCCTTCCCAAACGAACTTGGTATTTCCTGTAGGAACCATGTTCACTATTTTAGATTTTTTAACATTAACCCGCGGGGAATTTTGCAGACTTCCGACTGCGATAAACAACCTTTGCTTGAAGAGCGACAACGTTATCTGTTTTAATTCCGCATCGGTGCCGGCCCAAACAATAGGTCTTTGATCAGACGGACCAAAGCTGTTATAGGCATAAAAAGCGTCCAGAGGCATATTGGCATTTGTCTCACTATAACCGGCCGCAGCGTTTGAGGTTCTGCCGAAATTGACACCGATCGAAAAATTTTTATTCCACCAACGATCGTAGGCCTTGGAATTGGTAAAGGAAATACCCACTAAAATCGAGGCATAGATGACCATCTTGATTATCTTTTCCGTACCGGTCCGTAACATAGTTTTTCTCCTTTCTATTGCGTTGTTTAGCGACGACATTTGTAACATATTGATAATAAACATATTATATAAATAGACTGTTTCTGATTATTTTAAAAAACCAATATAAAAAAGTCAAGCGTTGTTTAGCGCTTTTCGAATAAAAGCAATTCTAAATATGATTATTTTTTCTGACCATTTAATAGAGTGATTGCTTCAAATGTTATTTGTTACTTGACGTTGCTTTGTTTACATTTATCACAATTTCTTAGGTGGGCATAGCTACATAATGCATTTATGATGAGGAAATCCCATGGTTTTTCCCAAGAGGATAAAGCCGACTTCTTAGAGACCGCTTGAATCCTATTAAAAACCTTTTTTCCCGAACGCCCTAAACGACGCAAAGAATTCCTGCAAAGAAAACCGCAAATAAACGCGAATACAAAGACAGGCTAAAAATTGGTGCGATTAGCGTTCATTCGTGTGCATTAGCAGAAAGCCTGCAAAGAGTAATTCTTTCATCTCCTATGATCGGCTCGAATGCAACGGCGATTTTAATGCGCCGAGGCAATAGACTTAAAAATCCCACTCGTAGTCTTTAACGGCACCCCAATGAGCGATTCAATATGCAGGTTCAGTTGCTCCGAGAGAGGTTCAACTTTATCATTTTTATATGCTTCCCCCCATTTAACAAAAATCTAACAGCATTAAAGAAGACTCTTAAGACCAGCGGCAAGACGATGCGGATAATCTTAACCATTTTAGATCTGCGTCATGAAAAACTCTAAACACACCGCAAAAGGCAACTGATCCGACTTAAGAGTGATTTACACGACGATCAAACTGGATGTTTTAGTTAACGGCTTTACCATAATCAAAAATTGATTGATTATTTTTATTACGAAAACTATAAACAACGAGTTAATTTTTGCACCTTATTTCATGATTATCATTTTTCTTACCGCTTTAAATCCGCCCATGCGGATTTGGTAAAAGTAAATGCCCGACGGCAGAGTTCCGGCATCAAAGCGTGCGGAATAGACGCCGGGCTGATGAACATCATCCCTCAGCATGGCGACGGTTCTGCCGCGCGGATCGAGAACCTCGAGTATTACCCTGCAAGGTTCCTTGACCTGATATTCGATCGTCGTGTAGGGATTAAAAGGATTCGGATAATTCTGCTGCAACGAAAATATATAGTCGGCAGTTGAAGCGGATGTGCCGGTTGCTGTCTGCACCTTTATTGTTGCCGTGCCGAAAATTGATGTTCCGCCCTGCCGGCAGGTGAGCGTAAATTCGCCAGGCGTCGTTGCCGTATAGGTACAAATACTCCCGTCAACCGTTAGGGTCCCGCCGCCCGTCGTCGACCACTGCGGGTCAGTAAGAGGATAATCGGCGTCATATTGATCTTTGCCCACGGCGCGGAGCTGCAGGCTTTGACCGACCGTCAGCACGGTTTCTGCCGGAGTAATGGTGATTTTTACCAGTTCAGAAGGAAGGTTGGCGGTATTGATGAAAGCCCGACCTTCTACCGCCGCGCCTTTGGAGCGGCAGATGATCGCAAACTGACCCACTTGTTCGGCAGTATAGAGACAAGAATGGCCTGTCGGCTGTATGGTTCCGCCCTCGGCCGACCATTCCGGCTCAAA
>JAPDQV010000017.1:57657-60677 GCA_034505495.1 candidate division KSB1 bacterium
ATTCATCCCCGCCGCCGTGAACTGCTGCTGTTGTCCGACCACGAGGTTCACTTGTACGGGCGTCACCACAATCTGCGACACCGTCCATGGTTCGGAAGACCGGCTCAAGCAGGAGATGGCGGCCGAGGCTTTTGCGACGACCCGACGGCCGATGGTGACCGTCACTTTCACCGTATCCGCCGTGCCGCGCGATGTTTCCGGAGGGATGGCATAAGGGATGGCAATCGCAACCGTTGCAAAAGGCGCCAATCGGGTGGTGCTGTCGTTCAAAGCCGGCGCCCAGCCCAAGTTTGAGCTGACTGTATAGGCAAGTCGAACGGCGGTCATACTTTGGTTTTGCAGATAAAGCTGCAGCGTGTCGCGGGTTCCGGCGTAGCCGAAGGATGGTGCAAGCGTTGCGGATGCCTGCAGAAGAGTGGCGTCTGCGGGGAAAACCGAGACCGGCCCGCCGAATACAGATTGCAGCTTCCACTGTTCGGAAGGAATGACATGGTTGCTGAATATCCGCTTGATATAGCCGCCGGCGATGGCGTTAAAGTAGGTCGTCTGGGTAAAGTCGATCGTCCCGTCCACGGTGGTATAAAAATCCACGCCGGTCATCAGGCCGATGCCGACGCCGTTCTGGATTTTTACCATGATCTGCCGACCATAGACGCGCAGCGTGTCGGCAGTGATCATGCCGTCGACCCGTTCGATAAATACCGAATCCGCACAAAGGGTTACATTGTTGAGCCTCTGTGCCAGAGAGGTTTTGTTAAGGCCGGAATATTTGCCGACTCTACCCTTATTGACAAGCAATTGCGCCCCGATTATCACACTGCCATCGTGAAGGGCGGCTCCACCGGCATAAATCCATCCCCAATTGGCAAATCTCTCTGCAGTTATGATAACATCTCCTGCAATCTTTGGATTATCAGGAGGCGCATCGCGGGTAAAGATTGTGCAACCGTTGCCCACCTCAAAATCGTTTGCCCTGAAAGAAAGCCAAACGCCCCTAATTACATCATACTCTCTTGTGGAAGTCCCTTCGATGATGGCCCCATTTAACATCCTGAAGATCTCGGACACGATCGATAACGCCTTCACGCGGAATATCCCGCCGTCTAACGAAATCGATTTTCCAGCAAAACAGAAATCGACATCCTTTATTTCCCCACCCAGATTTCTTAGAGAGACTTGCGAATCACCAGATTTAGGGTCTCCAATAGCAAGCATAGCTCTTTCAGCGCCATGTATGACCCCTTCATTGGTGACCTTCAAATCGCCTCCATCATGCTTGTTCTTCCTATCAATGTGCAGCTCTCCATCTAAAGTGATCTCTCCTCCCCTTGCCACCTTGAACTCATTTGTAAGTATGCTGCCTCCATGAAGCGCCCACAATTCTCCGCGGACGGTAATGCCCGCAACCATAGCAGAACCTGAAAACGAACATCTTTTGCCCTCCGGAATGTCAACATGATCATTGGGTCCGGGAACGCGGTTGGTGCTCCAATTGGCCGGATTGTGCCAGTTGCCGTCGCCGGACATATTGGTGAAAACGGCAACGTCCGCCCGCAAAACGATGGAGAAGAAAAGGGACCAGGCCCACACAAACCTTTTCATAACGCCCTCCTTTAAATTTGTGGTGATCTGAAAGCTGACCCTCCTTCCAACCCGCATTTTTATCAGTAACGGGTTCTATTTTACGATCGTCATTTTCTTCTCGGCCTGAAATTCACCTATGCGTAGGATGCAGAAATAGACGCCGCTCGGAAGTAACGCAGAGTCGAAGCGAACTTTATAATCCCCCGGCATTTGTATTTGATCGACAAGGCGTGCGACGCTTTTCCCATGCAGATCAACGACCTGCAGGTTTACCCTACAGGACTCTTGAAGGCGATAGGTAATAAAAGTGACGGCATTAAAAGGATTGGGATAGTTCTGCAAAAGCTCGAACTTTTCGAGCGGTGTTCTGCCGCCGTTGACTTCTGTGGGCGTTCCTCCGTCCCAACCCGCCAGCCGCGCCATGAGCCACCAAAAAGCGGCGCCTTTGAGCACGCAGTTCAAGCGCTCGGAGTGGGCGCAGTCCCCGCACTTTTCCACCAGTCGCGCAAGCTCGCTGTCGGGATGACGGGCCAGCCATTCGTTCGCCCAGTTGCCGTCGCCCCAGGGGTCGCCGTCGCCGTTGCGGTCGTATTCGCAGGCGTCGGTGGCATACCGCTCCATAAAATTGACCAGCCCGTCGGGGTCGTAGCTCTCGATGTCGGCAAAATCGTACAGAATTTTATCATGCTCGCGGCAGTAGCGGCGGATCTGTTCGTTGCGTCGATGCAGATTGCCCTCTTTGCCGGTTCCGTCGAGATGGCCGGTAATATAGACGAACTTTATGTGCGGATAGCGGTTTTCCAATTCGTTCATGGCGTTGAGATAGGCATTGATCCCCGCTTCGCTGTTGTCGCTGACGCCGCCGCACCAGGACCACATGACCACATTGCGGTCATTGTCCGGCTTTTCCAGCATTCTAATAGTGGCATCCCGCCAGCTCAGGTCGCCGTAATGGCCCAGGTCGGCTGCATAGTCGTTGGCCCAATAGTCGACGAGGAACACGCCGTGCGCCGAACCCCAATAGGCGATCTCAAAGTCGAAAATCGGCCCCAGAGCACGCAGCGCCTCGATGCCGGTCACCAATTGGCTGCCGTGCGAGGTGTGCGTATAGCCGATACGCAGCGTACGTTTGGCTTCCAGGATCCACTCAGCCGGAATTTTGCGGTAATCGGTGCAGGTGTGGTCGATTAAAATGCCCGTTCTGGAATAAACAGGCTTGAGGAGAAGAAGGATCAAAGCTAGTTGCAGCAGTTTCTTGAAATCCATGACTCCCTCAAAAATTTACTCGTAACTCTCTGATTCATGATGATTTTCCATGGAAAAAACGAAACACTTATATGTAAGTTAATTTAGCGTTGTTTAAAGTTATCGGGATTTCCTAACTTGCTACAGTTGCATAACTAATCCATTAAGGAGGAAATCCCATGGTCATTCAC